>JAUZOU010000059.1 GCA_030706285.1 Bacteroidota bacterium | reverse complement strand
TATAAATTGACGGATCCAGGATAGTCAGTTTATCCGATTGACCTGTTTCGTTTTCTCCATTCCGGATTTTTTTAGTCATTAATCAACTACATGCACATTATGAAAACACTTTCGACGTTTCTTTTATGTACAAGTCTTCTGCTACAAAGCTCCTGTATGGTCAGAACCTGTACGGACAACTCTTCTTATCCATCAAGCGACAAGGAATATTCCTTTATTGAAACCTACGGAGTATCCTCTCCGGCTCATTTGACGATGAATACGGCTGGCGGGAACATCAGCACTTCCAGCTGGGATAATGATTCAGTCCAGGTTGCATTTGTTGTCAGAAAGAATGGCAAAGTCCTGAACTTGTCGATGGAGGAGTTGAAGAATCTGGCAGACATTGATATCCAACAAACAGATTCCACTCTTTCTGTCTCTGTCACTCACATGAAACAGAACCACATGAGTGTTGGATTTCTGGTCAAAACCCCATCGAAGACCTCGGTAAACTTGCAGACCAGCGGAGGAAACATCGCAATTGATGGCATTGTGGGCAAACAGCAAGTCAGAACCAGTGGAGGCAATCTGGAATTGGCAAATTTGACAGGCCCTGTCGAAGGTATTACGTCAGGTGGAAACATATCGCTCAATCATATTGAAGGGAACGTCAACGTCACCACTTCCGGCGGAAATATTCATGCGTCTGAACTTCAACCAGAACTGGTTGCTCAGACATCCGGAGGAAACATACATATTGAAAAAGTTACAGGCACCATCGATGTCAGCACTTCCGGAGGCAATATCAAACTGGATGAATTGGCTGGTTCGGTGAAAGCCAGTACCAGCGGTGGCTCTGTTTCGGCCGATATAAATGAGCTTGCCGGTCCGCTTGAACTTGAAACTTCAGGTGGCAATATCAATGTGAGCATTCCTTCAAAACTCGGGCTGAATCTGGATTTGTCAGGTAGCTATGTTCATACCGAGCTTCGGAATTTTACCGGTACATCTGACAAACAACATGTCTCAGGCAAAATGAATGGCGGAGGCATGACTGTCCGCCTGCATACCTCCGGCGGTGTCGTAAACCTTGAATATAATTAAATCAGAAAGTGACAGCTTTTACCGTATAGCCAGCCTTGGTTAACTGTTTGATCAATCCTGTTTCACCGACCAGGTGCATACAACCTACGGCGATGAAGCAGGATTTTTCTTTCATAAGCGACGGAAGTTGAGTGGCCCAGAAAAGGTTTCGTTTGTCGATCAATTGTTCTCTTTCCTCAGGAAGCCAGTCATCGTTTTCTTCGAATGAAGCGACTTTTGTCAGGTCACCGGCAATGTAAGCCTCATTCAACAGTCTGTTGCTTTCGATATCCTTTTGTTTATCCTTAATACATTCGACCAATAAATCAGCCTGCCGCTTTAACGGTATGCTATTGAACAACAAGTTCACCTGATAGTCGGCCGTTTCCAAGCCAATGACTTTCAGGCCTTTTTCATGTGCTTCCTTTTGGAAAAGTTCATCAAGGGAGACCGGCTGTTCTGTTAAACCGACGGCTTTCATATAAGACATGACACTGTACATCGAAATCAGCATCATTGGTTTAATATTGGCAAATGGATCAAGTCCGTAGCCAAAAACCTGCTTGAATTCAGTGTCAACTAATTCATAATCGCCAGGACTCATCAATTCCTTCAGACTGCATCCTGTCATTCGTGATTCCCGCATGATTTTCTGCTGTATGGCAGAATCAGCCAGATCAATTTCTCCGACAACAGCGTTGGTTTGCCCGCAAATAGAAAGATACCTGTCAAATTGTCTGATCTGCTCTTTTGATATAGCATGGTGTGTACCAAACAAATAGCTTGGTCTTGTTAAATCATTTCCTGAAATTTTCCATAAAAGCTGGGCCGTTGTTGTCCATGAAAAAATAGCGACGAACAAGGCCAATAAGAACCATCGTTTGTTCATTGGGATTCAGTATGTAAAAAATCAAATTAGTTGAACCGTAAGGCTTCAGCTGCCTGTGTTGCGATGATCGTTCCATGATCATAAACCAATCTGCCGTTTAGGTATGTCTGATAAACGCTGTGGTGAAATTGTTCTCCTTCAAAAGGAGACCAGGCACATTTGGAAAGAAGTTGCTCCCGTGACAATGTCCACGAAACTGCCGGATCAATTAATACCAGATCTGCATGATAACCTTTTCGGATATAGCCTCGCTTATCAATATGGAATAATGTAGCTGGTGCATGGCACATCCGTTCAATGACCGTTTCGACGGGGAAACAGCCTTGACGAGCCAGTTCCAGCATCAATAACAAGGAAAATTGGATGGAGGGAGCTCCGGAAGCCGCAGTCAGGCAATTTCCCTGCTTTTCAGTCCACGCATGAGGCGCATGATCGGTCGCGATGACATCGATCAATCCCGAAGCAATCCCCTTCCTTAATGCTTCCTTATCTTCGACAGTCTTAACAGCCGGATTACATTTGATGGCATTTCCTTTTAGCGCATAACTTTGATCATCAAACCAAAGATGCAAAACACAGGCTTCAGCCGTTATTTTTTTTTCTGAAAGGGGCTTTTGCTCAAGCAAGGTTAATTCTTTTGCTGTAGTTAGGTGCAACAAATGCAAGCGGGCATTGTAATTCGATGCCAATTCCACCGCTTTGGCTGAAGCCACGAAGCAAGCTTCTGCACTGCGGATCAATGGATGATAGTCAATGGGTAATTCGCCACCTGTTTCTTCGATATATCGACTTTTATTTCGTTGAATGATCCTCTCCGATTCAGCATGAATCGCTATCAAGGCTGGAACAGACCGAAAAATGGCTTCAAGCGTCTTTTCGTTATCAACCAGCATGTTTCCTGTAGAAGAACCCATGAATACTTTAACCCCGCAAATTCGACTGAAATCGGCCTGTAGCAACTCGCTGAGGTTCCCGTTGGTGGCACCCAGATAGAATGCATAATTCGCCAGTGATTTTTCAGCGGCCAACCCCATTTTTTCTTTCCAGGCTTGAATGGTGATCGTCTGTGGAATGGTGTTCGGCATATCCATATACGAGGTTATCCCTCCGGCCAAGGCTGCCATCGACTCTGATGCCAGATCCGCCTTATGTGTCAATCCTGGTTCGCGGAAATGAACATGATCGTCTATGGCACCAGGCAATAACCATTTACCTGTAGCATCGGCCATCTCTGATGCGTTCAGCACGGAATCTGGTATCTTTTCACTGAATACATCAGTGATAAATCCGTTTTCAATCAAAACAGAACCGTTGAAGGAAATGCCTTCGTTAATGATGAGCGCATTGTATATCAGCAAAGGCTTCATAGACATGATTCAGGTAGTGCTTTTTTGTGGATAGGTTCTGAAAAAACTTCTGCATTTCATTTTAATGACCCCAAATACAGCCTCATTAAAAATGCCACCGTTCATTTTAGAAACACCCAGTTCTCTGTTTGCAAAGACGATCGGTATCTCCTGAATGGTAAAACCACATTTCCAGGCCGTAAATTTCATTTCGATCTGAAAAGCATACCCTTTAAACTGTATCTTATCCAAGTTGATCGTTTCGAGGACATGACGTCGATAGCATTTAAAACCGGCTGTCGTGTCGAACACTTTCATCCCGGTAATGATACGGACATAGGAAGAGGCAAAATACGACATCAGTACCCTTCCGATAGGCCAATTCACCACATTGACCACATTGTTGACATATCTGGAACCGATTGCCAGATCGGCACCGTGTTCAGCACAAGCTTCATATAGCCGGAGCAGGTCTTTCGGATTATGTGAAAAATCAGCATCCATTTCTATTATATAATCATAGGAATGGTCCATGGCCCAGTGAAAACCTTTAATATAAGCCGTTCCCAGACCTAGCTTTCCTTGACGCTCTATCAGGTATAAGGCATCCGGAAATTCTTTCTGAAGCCGTTTGACAATAGTCGCAGTGCCATCAGGTGATCCGTCATCTATGATCAGAATATCAAACGCTTTTGGCAAGTCAAACACCGCGTGGATGATCAGTTCGATGTTTTCTTTTTCATTGTAGGTTGGAATGATAACAACGGCATCTGAAGTCATGAGATAATTCAGTTTAATTTCTTGCAAATATATGGTTTAAAATGAAACTACCGGATATAGATTTGGCAGATATTTTATACTTTTGCGGCAATTTAACCTACGTTCAAACTTCTGGATTTTGGAAATTGAACAGCTTCTCCGGCTTTATCATAACCACCCTCAGCTCAGGGCGGGCGGTAAACTATTGGCCGAATCTGAAAACAACCTGTTCCTGAGCGGCTTGTCAGGCTCTACTCCTGCCCTTTGCCTGGCTTCCTTGTTTCAGGATTATCAGCAGACGTTTGTTTTGGTTCAGGATGATGATGAATCGGCTGGATATCTGTATCAGGATATGGTTCAGCTTCTTGGTACAGATTATGTCTATTATTATCCGCCGAGTTTCAAGAGGGCCTTGAAGTATGGAAAAAACGATCCGGGTAATACCATACTCAGGACGGAAGCCCTGAATGCCTTGCATCAGAAAAGGCCCTGTATCATCGTGACCTATCCGGAAGGTCTAGTGGAAAAGGTCATTCCGCTTTCAGAACTGGATGATAAAACGCTAGATCTTCATGTTGGGGAAAAGACCGATACAGCCTTTATCGTCGAATTGCTTCATACGTTTGGATTCGAACAAGTTGACTATGTCTATGAACCCGGTCAGTTCTGTGTTCGGGGTAGTTTGATTGACGTGTATTCCTGGAGCAACGAACTACCTTACAGGATTGATTTTTTCGGCGATGAAGTAGAAAGCATCCGTACATTTGATATTGAAAACCAGTTGTCAAAAGATCAAATCGGCAGCATTCGTATTATTCCATTCACCAACCCTGATCAGGGAGAAAAAGTGCCTTTTACGCATCACCTGAAGAAAGAGGCCGTTTTGTGTTTCAAAGATTTCAGCTTTGCCTGTGCCAAACTGGATCAGTTGATGGAGGGCAGTCCTGATGTTGAGCCTGGAGCCTTGCTGGATATCGACGAATTCAGGCAATCGGCAGCCTCTTTCCGTTGGATCGAATTCGGGCGTAAGGCCGAGAGTGACAAGACTGCCATATTGACATTCCACACCTCTCCGCAAGCCTCGTTCGGCCGGAATTTCGATTTCGTCAGCCAGACATTTCATCTGTACAAGGACGATGGGTATAGCCTGTCTATCTTAAGCGACAGCGCCAAGCAATTCGAACGTCTCCGGTCCATTTTTGAAGACCGTGGAGACGACATCACCTTCGATGCCATTAATAAGACCCTTAACGAAGGCTTTATCGACCACGACCTGAAATTAGCCTGTTTTACAGACCATCAGCTATTCGAACGCTACCACAAATACAATTTGCGTTCCGACAAAGCCAGAAGTGGAAAAATGGCGCTGACACTGAAGGAAATTGTCCAACTCCAGTTCGGTGATTATGTCGTCCACATCGACTATGGCGTCGGGCGCTTCGGTGGCCTTTTCCGGACCGAGATAAACGGACATATGCAGGAAGTGATCAAAATCATGTACAAAGACAACGATACGCTCTTTGTCAGTATTCACAACCTGCACCGGATTTCCAAATACAAAGGCAAGGAAGGCGTTGAGCCACACATCAACAAGCTGGGCAGTTCTTCCTGGAATACCATCAAGGAACGCACCAAGAAAAAGGTTAAGGATATTGCCCGCGAGCTGATCTTGCTATATGCTAAACGGCGGGAAGAAGAAGGCTTCCGCTACAGTCCGGACAGTTTTTTGCAACAGGAGCTGGAAGCCTCCTTCCTGTATGAAGACACACCGGACCAGGTGAAATCGACGGCAGATGTGAAAAACGACATGGAAAGCAGCCGTCCGATGGACAGACTGATCTGTGGCGATGTCGGTTTTGGAAAGACAGAAATTGCTGTCCGGGCTGCTTTCAAAGCGGTCACAGACAACAAGCAAGTCGCCGTCTTGGTGCCGACCACCGTCCTGGCATTCCAGCATTACAATACATTCAAGAAAAGGCTACAGGATTTTCCCTGCACCATTGATTACCTGAGCCGTTCCAGATCGGCCAACGATACGAAGCGCATTCTGAATGAGTTACAAGACGGAAAAATAAATATTCTGATCGGGACGCACAAACTCATTGGAAAAAGCGTTAAATTTCATGATCTTGGCCTGCTGGTCATCGATGAGGAGCAGAAATTCGGCGTCGGGGTCAAGGAAAAATTGCGTCAGCTCAAAGTGAATGTGGATACACTGACCATGACGGCTACTCCGATTCCACGTACCCTTCAGTTTTCACTGATGGGAGCCAGAGATCTGAGTACCATCACCACGCCTCCCCCCAACCGTTATCCTATTCAGACGGAAGTTAATACGCTCAATGAGGATTTACTGAAAGAAGCCATCGAATTTGAATTGGGACGGAACGGGCAAGTCTTTCTCATTAACAACCGTGTTCAAAACTTGCCGGATATTGAAGCCATGGTACACCGGTGTGTGCCAGGCGTACGGACGGCCATTGCACATGGTCAGATGGAAGGACCCAAACTGGAGCAGATTATACTCGATTTCATGGATTATGAATTTGATGTGCTTATTTGTACGACCATCATCGAGTCCGGCGTCGACATACCTAACGCCAATACGATCATCGTCAACAACGCTCATATGTTTGGCCTTAGCGATCTCCATCAACTGCGCGGCAGGGTCGGAAGAAGCAACCGGAAAGCGTTCTGTTACCTGCTGGCTCCCCCGCTCAGCGTCCTGACACCGGAAGCCAGAAGAAGGCTGGAAGCGATTGAGAACTTTGCCGATCTTGGCAGTGGTTTCAATATAGCTATGCAGGATCTGGATATTCGAGGTGCCGGAAACATGCTTGGAGCAGAACAGAGCGGCTTCATAGCCGATCTTGGTTTTGAAGCCTATCAGAAAATTCTGACTGAAGCAGTTCAGGAACTTAAGGACGAGGAATTCGCCGATTTATACAAAGATGAACAACTACTGAACCGGGAAGGTACGCATACGTATGTCTCCGATTGTTCTGTCGAATCTGACATGGAAATGATGTTCCCCGATTCTTATGTACCAGGGTCCTCTGAACGCATGAGTCTTTACCGCGAAATGGACGGGCTGGAGACTGAAGAAGAAGTTACCGCATTCGAAAAGCGTCTGATAGACAGATTCGGCCCCATTCCGAAAGTTGCTGCCGAATTGATCGAGGTCGTCAGACTTCGCCGGATAGCTAAATCTCTTGGTATGGAGAAAGTCTTCCTTAAAAATGGTCAGATGATCTGCTATTTTGTTAACAATCCTCTTTCATCGTTTTATCAATCCGAAACGTTTGACAAAATTCTGAAATACCTTCAGAACAATATGAAAGACAACAAATTGCGCGAACAAAACGGTAAGCGCTCCCTGGTGGTAGAAAACATTGAAAACATCGGAAAAGCTATTGCCCAACTCAAATTAATGCAGTAAATTTGCGATTTATAAAACAGAATAAAAACAGCCTGTTTAAGGCTGATGAGATATAGTAAATACATTTGTCATGATTAAATTAAGTTTTCCAGATGGATCAGTCAGGGAATATCCGGAAGGAACCACTTCATATCAGGTGGCCGAATCGATCAGTCCCCGCCTGGCTCAAGACTGTCTTGCAGCTTCAATAAACGGAGCTACTGTTGACCTGAATCTTCCGATCAATTCTGATGCAACGATTCAGTTATTAAAATGGGATGACGAACAAGGCAAACATGCCTTCTGGCATTCTTCAGCCCACTTAATGGCCGAAGCTCTTCAGGAATTGTATCCAGGCATTCAGTTTGGTATCGGACCGGCCATCGATAACGGTTTTTACTACGATGTCGATCCGGGAGATAGTGTCATCAAAGAAAGCGATCTTCCGGCGATTGAAACGAAAATGATCGAATTGGCTGCAAAAAAAGAAGCCATTATCCGTCAGGATATTTCCAAGGATGGAGCCATGAAACTCTTCGGAGACCGTGGCGAAACCTACAAGACCGAACTGATTTCAGAACTGGAAGACGGAACCATCACGACCTACACGCAGGGAACTTTTACAGATCTTTGCCGTGGCCCTCATCTGAGAAACACGGAGCCAATCAAGGCCATCAAGCTCTTGACTGTTGCCGGTGCTTATTGGCGTGGTGATGAAAAACGCAAACAAATGACCCGTATTTACGGCATCACCTTCCCGAAGAAGAAAATGCTCGACGAATACTTGGTGTTGCTGGAAGAAGCGAAGAAACGTGACCACCGGAAGATTGGCAAAGAGCTGGAATTGTTCATGTTCAGCGAAATGGTCGGTAAAGGATTGCCTATCTGGCTACCTCGTGGTACCGCTTTGCGTCTGAGGTTGGAAGATTTTTTGAAACGCATTCAGAAACGTTTCGGATACCAGCAGGTAATGACCCCGCATATTGGGCAGAAAGAATTGTATGTCACTTCAGGTCACTGGGCAAAATATGGTAAGGATTCATTCCAGCCCATTCATACCCCGGAAGAAGGGGAAGAATACATGCTCAAGCCAATGAATTGTCCTCACCACTGTGAGATCTACAAATTCAAACCTCGTTCATATAAAGACCTGCCTTTGCGTTTTGCCGAATTTGGCACCGTTTACCGGTATGAACAGAGCGGTGAGCTTCATGGGCTGACAAGGGTTCGCAGTTTCACGCAGGACGATGCACACATTTTTTGCCGTCCGGATCAGGTGAAGGATGAATTCCTCAAAGTGATGGATATTATTTCCATTATTTTTAAAGCCTTGAGCTTTAGTGAATTTGAAGCTCAAATCTCACTTCGTGATCCGAATAATAAGGAAAAATATATTGGTAGTGACGAGAACTGGGAAAAGTCTGAACGTGCCATCGTCGAAGCTTGCCAGGAAAAAGGTCTTAAGGCAAGCGTCGTTCTTGGCGAAGCCGCCTTCTACGGGCCAAAACTTGATTTCATGGTTAAGGATGCCATTGGCCGAAAATGGCAGCTCGGCACCATTCAGGTTGACTATAACCTGCCTGAACGGTTCAGTCTTGAATATGTCGGCAATGATAACCAGAAACACCGTCCGGTGATGATTCACCGCGCTCCTTTTGGATCTATGGAACGTTTCATTGCCGTGTTGATCGAAAATACAGAAGGCAAATTCCCGTTGTGGCTGACACCGGATCAGGTAACCATCCTGCCAATCAGTGAGAAATTCAATGCGTATGCCAATGAAATCCTTGAATACCTTACAGCACATGATATCCGTGCTATTGTGGATGACAGAAATGAAAAAATCGGACGTAAGATCCGTGACAACGAACTGAAACGTATCCCCTATATGCTCATTGTCGGTGAGCAAGAAGCAGAAAAACAAGAAGTCTCCGTAAGAAAACAGGGTGAAGGCGATAAAGGTTCGATGAAATTTACTACCTTTGCCGCGCTTTTGAATGAAGAAGTTGAAAAAATGATTTCTGCTTGGTAACTAATTAGTTGATAGTTAAACTTAAAAAACATATAATTAAAACGACGAACACACATCTGAATGAGGAACGATGATATAAAAATGCAGTATCGGATAAATGAACGCATCCGTGTCAAAGAAGTTCGCTTGGTTGGAGATAATGTCGAACAAGGCATTATGCCGATTCAACAAGCATTGGCGCTTGCTGAACAAAAGCAACTGGACCTTGTGGAGATTTCCCCAAATGCTGTGCCTCCAGTCTGTCGTATTACTGACTATCAGAAATTTCTGTATCAGCAGAAAAAACGCCAAAAGGAACAAAAAGCCAAGTCGACCAAGATCACGCTGAAGGAGATCCGTTTTGGACCTCAAACAGATGATCATGACTACAATTTTAAGTTGAAGCATGCCAAAGCGTTTTTGGAAGAAGGTTCGAAAGTCAAAGCGTATGTGTTTTTCAAAGGTCGTTCCATCTTATTTAAGGAACAAGGTGAAGTATTGTTGCTTCGTTTTGCCAATGACCTTGAAGATTATGGAAAAGTTGAAAGCTTACCCGTATTGGAAGGTAAACGGATGATTATCATGCTGGCACCAAAGAAGAAAGTCGGAAGTGTCCCTGTTGTTAATAAACCCGTTACAAATAATAAACCAGTTACAAACTCAAAAACAGAGCAAAATGCCAAAGATGAAAACTAATTCCGGTTCCAAAAAGAGGTTCACCCTTACCGGAACAGGTAAAATCAAGCGTAAACACGCATTCAAAAGTCATATTCTGACTAAGAAGACCAAGAAGCAGAAACGCAACCTGACACATGTTGAGATCGTCGACAAGACCAACCTTAAAAGTGTTAGATTATTACTGGGGATGAAATAACCCACATCAAAACAGTTTTTAATTTTTAACCGAATGGTTAGCTAACAAGTTCATCTGTGAAGTATGGCGCTAACATTCAAAAAAAAGAAACAAAATGCCTAGATCAGTAAATCACGTAGCCTCAAGGGCAAGAAGGAAAAAAGTGTTATCCCTGACAAGGGGTTATTTCGGATCCAGAAAAAATGTTTGGACCGTAGCCAAAAACACTTGGGAAAAAGGGATGCAATATGCTTACCGTGACCGTAAAGTTAAAAAGCGTGCTTTTCGCGCTCTTTGGATTCAGCGTATCAATGCCGGTGCCCGTCTTGAAGGTCTTTCCTATAGTCGCCTGATGGGTGCTTTGCACAAAGCAGGTATCGAAATCAACCGTAAAGTATTGGCTGACCTTGCCATGAATGAACCGCAAGCATTCAAAGCCATTGTTCAAAAAGCCAAAAACGCTTGATTGATAAGCGTTTAAAAACCGTAAAGCCTCGACGTTATGCCGGGGCTTTTTTATGCATTTTAACGCCCTGAAAGTTTCTATTTCCAATAAAATTTGCTATATTTGTGGTAGAGAAGCTGCACAAAATTGATTGGCAGACTCATCAAATTAGTTTTAAACCACCGAGACAAAAGCTCTGGCTATCAATGGCGGGCCGCAAGTTCGAAAGAACCCCTCTCCTGGGCAGCGGATTACAAAGAAGGCCGGGCACTCAAATCCTGTCAAACGGAGTTTCGCATATCTAATATGCAGCTTCTTCTTATAACACAAAGCCTTCCGCCTTAAACAGCGGAGGGCTTTACTGTTTTAAACTTCTGTATTTTTTATATCTTTGTCAGGATCAACTTAAAAAGGATCAAGTTGAAAACTTATGGAGTTTGCCAAAAATGAATCAACTGATTCATCAACTGATGGATAGTAACTGGTAGTGAAGCAGGCACGGATAGGCTGCGGCGACTATGATGAAAAACGTTAAGAAAACCGGGGGACGAGTCACCCGGAATTTTCGTCTTCCGAGGAGCGAAGCGACGCTTCGAAAATTCAGCCGAACGATACCCGGTTTTTAGTT
>JAUZOU010000589.1 GCA_030706285.1 Bacteroidota bacterium | reverse complement strand
CTGATGGTTGGTATGGCAACCGAATCAGTCGATATAACATATTGTATGCTGTCTGGCCCATAGAAACCAGACTGATAAGAGCTATCTACTGAGGTGTGGACATCACCCTGCATGTTGAAGCAATTTTGAAAAGGTAGAATTTTGGCGTAAAAGTAAACATTCTTTTCGTATTTTTGTCCTTATTCTGAAAGATCACCATGCAGCAACTTGTTTTCCTGACAGGCGGAACCGGATTAATTGGTGGCAATTTGCTTGTCCATCTTTATAAGGCGGGGTTCAAGGTTCGTGCGTTGATTCGCAGAACGTCCTCATTCAGCCAGCTCAAACTCATCTGCGATTTTTACGGCATCGAATTCCAGCCGCTGTACGATTCCGTCGAATGGGTTTATGGGGATACTTTGGATTTCATAGGGCTACATGATAAATTGAAAGGAGCTGACACCGTCTATCATTGTGCCGCCATCGTTTCATTCAGCAAAAAAAATCGGAAAGAGTTACTTAGAACCAACATCCAGGGGACAGCCAACATGGTTGATGCATCCATTGAATGCGGTATTTCTCATTTCTGCTTCATCAGTTCAATAGGAGCGTTGGGAGATGCTAAAAAAGGCGAATTCATCGATGAAACATCGGCACGAGACATCAACAGTCAACGGTCCTTCTATTCAGAAAGCAAGTACTTGTCTGAGCTTGAAGTCTGGCGAGGATCAGCTGAAGGATTGAATGTCATTATTCTCAATCCGGGTGTTGTCCTTGGTCCCGGCATTTTTGACAAAGGCAGCATGCAACTGTTTAAACTCGGCAGCAAGGGATTTCCTTTTTATACCGATTTACTGACAGGCTATGTGGATGTACGCGACATTTGCAGGGCGGCCATGGATCTTGTATCCAGCAACCGGTCTGGTGAACGGTTTGTCTTGGTTTCCGAGAATGTGGACAACAAACGGTTGTTCACCGAAATCGCTCATGAATTCGGCCAAAAAGGGCCTGTACGGCATATTGGGAAAGGGGTGTTATTCATGATCGCCTGTCTTTCAAGTTTCTACGGTTTTATTTCAGGGAAAATTCCACAACTAACCAAAGAAACAGTACATACAGCTTCACATCCTGAGCAATACAGCAGCCAGCTGATTCAGTCCACCCTTGGCTTTCGTTTCACCCCAATCAGTGATACCATACACGATTTGGCCGTTTTCTTCAAAAGGCAGTATCACAACTGAATGCATCTATCCTTACAACAAGCTGCTTCAACACCTCTTTGGCAAACCGGATCAAATTGAAAACTTGTGGAGTTTCCCCGAAAAGGATCAACTGATTAGTCGGCTGATGAATAGTAATCGGTAGTGAAGCGGGCATGGGCAGGCTGCGGCGACTATGATGAAAAACGTTAAGAAAACCGGGTGAAGTGAGGCTGAATTTTCGAAACGTCGCTTCGCTCCTCGGAAGACGAAAATTCCGGGCGCCTCACTCCACCCGGTTTTTAGTTTTTCGAATCGGAGCTGCAGCCTGTCCTGGCTGGCGGAACGGCGATGTAAACAGCATTCAGATCATTCCCATTTTAACTGTATTTGTCGATTCTGGTTACAGGCGATTTAAAGTGGCCGCTTGATCAACGACCTTTCCATAGTTGCTATTGAAAATTTCTTAACTTTCTGTTGATCAGAATGGACGCTTAGCCCACAAGTTTTTAAATTGATCCGGCAAACTCCAGGTCTCCTGACAGCAGCCAATAAAAAAGCTCAGCAGAGAGCCTGTATTTAACGGTTTCTGCTGAGCTTTTTATATTAATGGGAGACTTCCAGGAGGTATCCCCTTTTTACCGCATCAGTCTTTAAACTTTGCAGACAAGAATTCGCGATTCAGACGAGCGATGTT
>JAUZOU010000588.1 GCA_030706285.1 Bacteroidota bacterium | reverse complement strand
GTTGACGGATGTCATCTATCACCTGTTCTGTCGTCCGTCCTCTTTTTTGTTTCAGTTGAATGAGGTAATCTCCGACATTCGGCTCGGTTATGAAAAATCCCATTTGAGTACCGGTGCGGCGTGAATAGGCTTCAACTTCAGGAATAGTCAGGAGCATCCGTTCGACATGCCTTAGCACGCGGTCAGTCTCTTCCAGCGAAGTGCCAGGGGGTGTTTTATAGTCCATCACAATGCTTCCTTCATCCATTTCGGGTAGAAATCCGGTTTCCAGACGTGGAATGATCAGTATGACAGCGAAAACAAGCACCAGCAAATAGATCAGACTGATCCAGGGGCGTGTAATGAAAAATGTCACCCAGTTCTGTCTCTTGACCGAATGAGCCTCCTCTTCCTGAATACCCGATTTCCCATTTTTTCGGGAAGGCAGCCAAAGATAAATCACAGGCAAAGCAATCCATGTCACAAAAAAAGAGCAGCAAAGAACAATGATCATGGTATTGGTCATCACTTTAAAATAAGCCCCGGCCACTCCCGACATAAAAACAAAGGGTAGAAAAATGACAATCGTGCTCAGAGACGATCCGACCATAGCCGGGAAAAGATAATGCAATGTTTTGGGCACCAAATTGGCAGCTGTTTCGCCGGGACTCTCTTCATGCATCCGATGGATTTGTTCCACCACCACAATGGCATCGTCAATGATCAGGCCTATAGAAGCAGCAATGGCCCCCATCGTCATGATATTGATCGATTGCCGTGCAGCATACAGCACAATCATTGTCAACAGCAAGGTGATAGGAATGGTTATCAAAATAACAGAACTTGATTTGGCCGATCTTAGGAAAAGAATCGCAACCAAAATAGCCAACAGCAAGCCAATCAAAACGCTGTCGCTGACACTTTTCATGGAATCATGCACAAAATCAGCCTGTACGTAATACGGTTTGATGGTCACATCGGCCGGCAATATACGCCTAAGATCATCCAGTTTCCTGGCCATATTGTCTGAAAGCTCTATCAGGTTGGCATTGGGCTGTTTGACCACCGCAATCAGGATCCCGTCTTTTCCATTGGCATTGATCTTGACATATTCTTTGGCCTCACTGATTTCAATGTTGGCAATATCCCTGAGCATCACCGTCCGATGGTTATTACCGCTGATGACGACGTTTTCAAGTTTCGACCGGCTATCCACTCTGGCATCCGTCACGCTCAAATAAAGAAACCGGTAATCCGACAGATAACCATTCGATTTGACAAAGCCGGTTTCACGGAGCGCTGTCCGCACCACCTCCGGCGTGATGCCCAACGCAGACATCCGTGACTGATCAAGCACCACCTTGAATTCTTTTTCTTTACCACCGGCAATCCGGATTTCAGCAACGCCGTCCACTTGCGACAAAAATGGCTTTACCGTGTAGGTGGCAAGGTGCTTCAGGTCAATTGGAGAACGCTCCTTGCTCTCAAGCGCGTAGTTTATCACAGGCAAAATAGAAGGGTTCATCCGTTCCACCGTGATGTTTATATCGGGAGGCAGGACATTCCTGATTTCATTGATTTTCGATTCGATGCGTTGCTGGCTTAGATCAATATCGGACTTCCAGTCCATAAACGCGGATAGTTCACAACTGCCACGACTGGTGGTGCTGCGCAACGTTTTCAAGTCCGGTACTTTCTTTACAGCCAGTTCCAGCGGACGGGTGACAGTCATCATCATTTGGTCAACAGGCATCTCACCCGCATCTGCAATGATCTTGATTTTTGGGAACGTGATTTCAGGGAAAAGCGAGGTCTGCATCTTACTGTAAGACACCATTCCTCCCAAAATAACAAGAACAATCGCTAAAGTCAGCGGATGTTTATAGGTAGTGAAAAAG
>JAUZOU010000587.1 GCA_030706285.1 Bacteroidota bacterium | reverse complement strand
ATCGAATTTCTGCTGTTTTTTGTGGTGGTAACAGGTGGATACTTCTTGTTGCCACAAAAATTCCGATGGCTATGGTTGCTGTTGGCCAGCTGCTATTTTTATATGGCTTTCGTACCGATTTACATTTTGATACTGGCTTTTACAATTATCGTTGACTTCCTGGCCGGGATAGTTATCGAACAATCGGGAGGACACAGACGTAAATGCTTTTTAGCGGTCAGCTTAATTGCCAATATAGGTGTTCTGGCGTTTTTCAAATACTATAATTTTCTGAATAATAATCTGACGGTGCTCTTGCATGATTTTCAGCTAGCCAACCCGGTTCCTGCCTTGACGCTTCTGCTGCCCATTGGTCTGTCTTTCCATACGTTTCAGGCAATGAGCTACACCATCGAAGTGTATCGGGGGAACCAGAAAGCAGAGAGACATCCTGGTATTTATGCTTTGTACGTCATGTTTTATCCTCAATTGGTGGCTGGCCCTATTGAACGACCGCAGCATTTGTTAAAACAATTTCGGGAAACACATACGTTTGATTATGACAGAGTAACCAGCGGACTGAAGCTGATGGCATGGGGGTTATTCAAGAAAGTGGTCATTGCCGACCGCCTCGCCATCTTGGTAGATACGGTTTATGACCATCCTGCCAATTATAACAGTTTGAGCCTCATAATCGCTACTGTTTTCTTTTCGTTCCAGATCTATTGTGATTTTTCCGGCTACACGGATATGGCAATCGGAGCGGCAAGGGTGATGGGCTTTAGGTTGATGCAGAACTTCAATGCGCCTTATAGAGCAAAGAATTTTCAGGAATTCTGGCAACGATGGCACATATCGCTTTCCACCTGGTTAAGAGATTATTTGTATATTCCGTTAGGCGGAAACAGGGTATCAAACGGAAGGCACAAGTTGAATATAGCCTTTGTCTTTTTGATCTGTGGCCTCTGGCATGGTGCCAACTGGACCTTTATTGTCTGGGGCGGTTTGCATGGGCTGTATCGGATTGTAGAGATTGTATCGGCCAAACAACGTAAAGCCATAGGACGGGTACTCAGGTTTGACAAGTTCCCGTTCATTCCTGTCTTTATTACATATTGCCTGGCTTCTTTTGCCTGGATCTTTTTCAGGGCCGACACCTTGCAACAAGCTATGTTCATTATCCGCAGAATGGTTGGAAACATACCCGATCTGTTTCGGTCAGGACAACCGGTTCTTGAATATATGGGACTGACCAGGAACAATTTCCTTTTGTCCATTGCGCTGATTTTAAGTTTGGAAGTGGCTCAGACGTTGAAACAAAGAGGCCTTCTGAAACGTCTTCTACATGAGAAGCCGGTTATCGTACGTTGGTCGCTTTATTATTGTCTGTTACTGGCTATTATTTTTTTAGGTGTCTTTGAGAGCCGGCAGTTTATTTATTTTCAATTCTGATGTCATGAAACAGAAGAACATACCTCAGGAACCTTTAAGAAAACCATTGAAACTATTTCTGTTAAAAGGTTTGCTGTTTTTCCTACCCGTTTTCTTGCTGGCAACCTCTTTCGTTATAGCTGATCCGTTCAGGCTTTTTAAAACGTATGCCGACTATTCAGAGAATATGTATGTGATTCCCAACCGGGATTTTATTTCAACTCAAGTGTATTTGAAAAACAATCCCGTACAGCAGTATAATTCATTTATTTTTGGTAGTTCGCGGACTATCGCTTACCGGACTAATGACTGGAGCCTCCATTTAGGGTCTAATGCCAGGCCCTTTGTATTTGATGCTTCCGGTGAATCTCTGTTTGGCATTTATACGAAGATCTGCTACATTGACAGACACCATGGTAGCCTTAAGAATGTTCTGATCATTCTTGATACGGATTGTACATTTGCTCACGAGT
>JAUZOU010000586.1 GCA_030706285.1 Bacteroidota bacterium | reverse complement strand
CCGGCAATTCAGGAATGATGCCTCCGGAACGTTCAACCACATTGTCTGCTGCATTCTTGCCTTCCGGTACGCTTTCATGAGGCATGTTTGGCAACAGGACAAGTACTTCCATCAATTTGTCTTCTGTCTCTTTCATGCTGGCGTCGAGCGTCTTGTTTTGCTCTTTAAGCTGAGTCGTCCGTTCTTTGGCTGACTGGGCTTCTTCTTTTTTGCCTTGCTGCATCAGCTGTCCGATGGAACGAGACAACCGGTTCATTTCAGCCAGACTTGCATCCAATTCTTTCTGGGTGTTTTTACGGCGGGCATCAAGCTCCAGAATCTGTTCAACCAGCTCTTTCCCGTCAAACTGTTTTTTTGCCAGTCCTGCAAGGACTTTTTCTTTATTTTCTGTAATAAACTTCAGCGTAAGCATACATTCCTTTCTTAAAATTTTGACTTGCAAAGGTACATTCTATCTCCCTAAATACCAACTTTCACCTTCTTTTTTAAAAGGCCATTTTCAATTCGCCTGTTGAATGTTCGTCCGCTTATCCGGTTATGACAACCAACGGCCTTTTCTGTTTGTCTGTGCTGATTGTTTACCAGTACCAGCAGTCGCTTTATCTGGCTTTCGAGATGTCCTGCCGTATATCAAAAATGGAATCAAATATGACAGAATTCAAACATAGGCCACATCGATTTCGTTTAATTTTGTTCTGAATTTATTCACACAATCATCAATAGACGATCCGTCCAATTCTTATCAAAATACTATGAAGCAACTTATCAGTATGTTGAGTGTTTATAACAACCAGCTAAGTATCTCCGGAATGTCACGACGAATGGCACTGTCAGTTTGCCTGTTGTTTATGATGACGGTGACCATCAGTGCCCAGCGTAAATATCAGACATTGGACCGGGGTGTCGTCGCGTGCAACAATGGGATCGCTTCATCTTCGCCGGTATTCATTAGCTGGAGACTATTGGCGCAGGATCCGGAAACTGTCCGGTTCAATCTTTACTGCAACAAAGGCGGAACGGGCGATTACATATTGCTGAACACTGATGGACCTCTGACGAATACGAATTTCAGTACGACGCTTGCTGCTGTTCCAACGAACAGTTTGCTGTGTGTGGCACCTGTCGTCAACGGCGTTGAGTTTGCCAAAAGCGTACCGTTCAGGTTTATACAACGTGCCTACAGAAGTATATTCATGGATATTACGTACGATGGATTTTTGTCCAATACCGACTATTCCACCAAATTTATCTGGCCGGCGGACCTGGATGGGGACGGAGAGTATGATTTCGTTGTCGACAGGCTTTCGCTGAAAGGTAGTACGCATAAAGTCGAGGGCTATCTTCGAACCGGTGAGCGACTCTGGACCATCGACATGGGGCCGAATGTCCGTATCAGTGAGGGACACAATGATATGGTCGTGGCCTATGACATGAATTGTGACGGGAAAGCGGAAGTGGTTATTAAAAGCAGTGATGGTACCCGTTTTTGGGATAAAGGGAACAATACCTGGGGCAAGTATCTGAAAGATGCGCCCAACGGTGATACTGACAACGACGGCATTGTCGATTATACAACACAGAGTGTCCGGGTGCCGCCTCAATACATCACAGTTGTAGATGGCTTGACAGGGGCTGAATTAAGTACTGTCGAGATGCCTTATCCGCATGATGCCTACAATAACTATACGCGCGACAGCAAAGCCAATTACATGGGCGATGATTACAGCAATCTGAACGGGCATATGGGCATTGCCTATCTTGACGGTGTCCATCCGAGCGTGGTCATGGAATATATGTGCCGTGCCGTCAGTGAATTCCATTTTTATTATGTGTCGGCCTGGGGGTACAAGTTTGTAAACGGCAAGGCAACCGACTGGGAACTGAAATAT
>JAUZOU010000585.1 GCA_030706285.1 Bacteroidota bacterium | reverse complement strand
TAGAAGGGTTGGTTACTATCACATCCTGTTTTCCATTGGCGTACGTAATCATCAGTTTAGCCAGCAACGATTGCCGGTCGCCAAACGTATTCCAATATTCCCCCATATAAGTGGCGCCGCCACTCCACCAGCCTTCGCCCAACACAGCACCCATCACATTTTCTCCTTCCTGAACCAATTCAGTCACATCGAAAGTCTGGTAGAGCTGCGTTTTGTTATATTGCGTCAGCCCCGGATTAAAATAATCATCATTTATGCGTTTGCCATTCAGATACACGTCATAAATTCCTCTGGATGTGACATACAGACGGGCTTGAGTGATTTTTACCTGAGGTGCCGTAAATGTAGTACGCAGCATTGGCATCGAATTACAAGACGGGTCAACAACTTGTAAGGAGCCTCCTTTAATCCCTTTGATTGATTGGAAATCAGTACGGTAAAGTAGATTAGAGGGACTACGGAAATTGCGAATCCCGACATATGGAAAGGTGGCTGACTGATTTTCCGGGACAAAACACCCTACATTTCCCAATACCGGAAAGGCAATGGCATCACCACCACGCCCCATGGGGTTAATATTCAGATCGGCAATTTGGTTGTTTTTTTCTACTCCATCAATAAAAACTTGCGTTAATCCCATATTGGAATAAATATGCAGGTCGTGAACGGCATATTTATTGCTGTCGCTGACAAGTGATTTCGGGATGGAACAGGTTTTCAACGGAATCTCTTTTTTGTCGGCAGGATGATATCCGACCCGATAAATGATGAGTTGTGCGCTTTGTCCGGTAGCTAATGGGGCGATATTCAGTTCCACGAGCACGTAAGATTCGTTTTGTTTGTTTTCGAGATGAAACAGGTTTTTGTTTTTGTCCATCAGGCGCCTATCGTTGACACCATACACCATTCCGGCACGTGTTGATTGGGTTTTCTCATCGAGCTGAATCGAACAGTCAATTTTGAAAACAGGCAGATATTGGGCAAATAATACCAGGTCACCACCACCTATCCATTTCGCACCACTCCAGCCAGACATTCCGGGGTTCATTAGTCCGGTTTCGAACCACGAGGTAGCTGTATGTTTCTTTTTGTCTTGATCCCATACATTGACTTTCCAGATATAACGGGTGGATGGGGTGAGAGCGGCACCGGCATACACCATGTTTAATGACTGGTCGTTTTTTTGTTTACCCGAATTCCATACTACCCTACCAGCTTCATCGGTTACCACTAGCTGAAAAGCTTTCTGTCTTGCCCCTCGTTGAAAATTATCCTGTTGCATTTGCCAGCTAAAGCGGGGTTTAATCACGTCTATACCCAGCGGGGTCGTGTCATATTCAACTTTAAGATTTTTGATGTTTATTTCTGCTCCTAAAAAAGAAAAAGTAAGAAAAAGAAGAAGTAAGAGTACCTTGATCTGCTTCATTGTAGATTGCCTATTTTCGATAATAACGTGAATCAAGGGTTAAAATCAACGACTTTCATCAATGAAGCCTGAGAGATTACCCCAAGAATCGATGTGATATATTTATAATAAAATACACTATTGTGCGACTAAAATCCAAATTTACTCAAATATCTTTTGTAAAGCCCATAGAACGGGAATCCTTTCTATTTTCTTAAAAGTTACCCCTACTTCTTAAGCCTAGTCAAATGCCAGCTGTCCAGTCCCCCGGGAGAGTTCCTTGCGATCTTTAGAAGCGTCGTTTCTATTATGAAAAATAGCCAATTGATTCATTATCTACCTATTAGGGATCAACTACAAAATCTGAGGAGTAGAGATTAATTCTTTAATTTTGCAGGATAAAAATTAATATAGCCCTGTGAAGATAAAAGACGGTTACTCCTTGCTGCTCCCTGTAGGGATGTTGGATTATTTTGATATCGAAAGCG
>JAUZOU010000584.1 GCA_030706285.1 Bacteroidota bacterium | reverse complement strand
GGTATAATTAGGGTTCAATATCGCTTCAGCCAGTACATTGCCAGGCAGGCTACCACCTTCGTATACGTTCACGGTTACAG
Source organism: Bacteroidota bacterium (assembly GCA_030706285.1). Lineage (GTDB taxonomy): Bacteria > Bacteroidota > Bacteroidia > Bacteroidales > UBA1402 > UBA8389. The sequence goes on along the minus strand of JAUZOU010000584.1, from coordinate 1,814 downwards.
GTGTCTGAGTGCTGTATATCCCTTTTGCCGCCATCAAATAAATGCCTTTGATGATGATGGAATCTGACGTTGTAAAATGTTCGGCGTATTGAAACAGGCTTTTATCGCTTGACGCTAAAAGGGAACCATAGCTAGCTGAGTCCATCAGCACAATACCCAGGGAGTCGGAAGGAAGGATATTGGTCAGGCGCCTTGCCGGATTTTTGGCATAAGGATCCATTCCGTTCACCTGAACGACCTTGGCAGAGGTGCCGGATAAACCGGGTGCCAGCCAGTGCTTTAGTTGTTTGGTCGAATCGGGAAACTGATCCCAGGCTCTGTAGAAACGGGAAAAGAAATCTCCGGTGTACACGGTATCGCAGCCATTTTCTCCGCCTGAATCGCCGCCGGTTAAACTGGCTCTGAGCCGGTGGTTCCGGTCAAACAAGGGAGAACCTGAAGATCCTCCCCAGGTATGCCCGATTGACCATCTTCGAACTAGCCAGTGATTGCCACTGGTTATACCGTCTGATTGACCAACCCAGTCGATGTTTTTAACCGTGTCTTCATCGATACAGTATTTCATGACTTCTCCATAAGGATGATGGATACAGGTAAAAGGCGTATCGGACCGTGTGGTGTCGGTGGACCATCCGGCCAGATACGGCCGGTAATCGGCAGGAGGCAATTCGTTCAATTCCAGCAGAGCGAAGTCGACTTCGTTGGAAATGGCCTTGGTCACACTACCTGAAACGGAAAATTCTTCAGATCCCCGGATGCGTTTGTCGCATCTGGGTGATTTATAGTTTAGGAAAGCAACGACCCGGCTGCCATAGGAGGCATTGTTCTGGAGACAATGCGAGGCTGTTAACAAATAGGGCTTCCCATCTCCGGCGGTGTTGTTCAGCAAGGTTCCCGTGCAGTAGGTATTCCCATTGATGATGAGCAGGCAGACACTTCTGGACAAGGTGTCGAGGCCCGTGTTGCAGGTGACCTCAGGTAGGCAGGGAAGGTTGATTTGATTGAAGCGAGTGCCGGTTCTGAACAGCCCCAGATAATCATGATTGACTTCACTGATGCACAATTGGCCATTGAAGGTGGCATCCGGTGGCTCATGGTACTCGATGGTCAGTTCGTCTCCCGGAACAGGGGCGATGCTGAATTCTCCGCCGTCAGGCCTGTTTTTGTTGGTAAAAGCACCAAGTACACAGGAACGGTCTGAGTTGTATAGGAAGACCTCGGCTTTGTCTGGAATCAGGAACCGGCTGAACAGGACATTCAACGAATAGGCGCCGGATGAACGGATACCGACTTTCCAGATGCGGGTACCAGCTTCCGTGTAAAAGGTTTCACCTGAATTTTCAGGAGTCAGGTTGGTAAAAAACGTATGGGCAAATCTCAAACCTCCGACACGGTTGCCCGGTAGTGCGTCGATTTCGAGCAGGGAATCAATATTGACGGAAGGCATTTCAATAAAATAATCCACAGCGGTCCTCAGTCCTGAATGAATCTCAGCACCGGTGTCCAGTGGTTTTCCGCCATAAGAAACCTGCCCGTGGGCAACCGTAACCAAACAACCAAACAGACAGACAAGTAACAGTCGCACCAGAAAGATGCTGTTGTTGCATGCCTTGTTCACAAAAGTGAAGACTTGTGTTTCAGATGGCTGTCTGCTCTTCGTACTCATGTTCCCAATTGCGCTTTGACTTGAAATACATGTGGACAGGCCACCAGGTTGCCGGCAGGCTGATAACGAGCGTTGTCACCAGAATGACCAGGATATCTTTCAGCTGGACATTGACAGGATAGGCATCAACGATGTAATTACCGCCGCC
>JAUZOU010000583.1 GCA_030706285.1 Bacteroidota bacterium | reverse complement strand
CAGTAATTTCCGCTACCTGAAAAATTTTCTTCGTTATCACCAGGTGGATAAAGTAGACGGAATATTAGCCGATTTAGGTGTTTCTTCACATCATTTCGATGAGGCTGAACGTGGCTTTTCTTTTCGATTTGAAGACGTAGACTTGGACATGCGTATGAACAGAAGTTCGGAGACCACGGCTGCAACGATTCTGAATACCTGGCCTGAAGAGAAGCTGATTACCGTTTTTTCCAGGTATGGAGAGCTCAAAGACGCAGGCCGAATTGCCAGATGCCTTGTTAAAACGAGACAAGAAAGGGAATTCGATACAGTGGCTTCATTGCTTGAAGTGCTGAAACCATTTTTTGTCCGCGATAAAGAGAAAAAAGAGCTCGCCAAGGTATTTCAGGCTCTGCGGATTGAAGTAAATCAAGAAATGTCTGCATTGGAAGCCTTGTTGAAGCAGTCGCTTGACGTGTTGAACCCGGGAGGCCGGTTCGTGGTGATGACGTATCACTCGTTAGAGGATAGATTGGTCAAGAATTTTCTAAAATCGGGCAATTTTGAAGGAAAGGTTGAGCAGGATTTTTATGGAAATTTTCTGACACCGTTCACTCTCATCAATAAGAAAGTGATCGTACCTGATGCGGATGAGCAAAGCCGCAATCCAAGATCAAGAAGTGCAAAACTCAGAATCGCTGAAAAGAAATAAGCGTATGGAGGCTGACAACGAAACACAGGAACAACAGCAGGACCAGGACCAGGAACAGCTGCAAAACGGACCTAAGGCAGTCAAAGCAACGTCCTCTTACCGTTCGTTCCTGAAAGAGGTGTTTAACGGTGACATCCTTACGAAAGGATTTATTGTCCAGAACGCCTGGATGATTGTGATTGTCGTTGTGGGTTTGCTGTTTTATATTGGGAACCATTACGCCGTCATCATGGACCTGAATGAAATAGATGCGCTCAAAGAACAGCTGACGGATGTCAAATATGATGCCTTGACACAATCATCCATATTGATGCGGGAAAGCCGCCAGTCAAGAATTCATGAGCTGATAGAGGAAAAAGGACTGGATCTTGAAGATTCCAAGAAGCCGCCTTATGTTATTAAACTTGAAAAATAGCTTTGCCGGATATGCCTGAAACCAATCGTTCCAACCTAAGTGAGAATGTCCGCAAACAGATACGGCGCCGGTATACGGTCCTGTTGTTTCTGTTTGCGATACCAGTGATGGCCATTTTCTTTCGGGTCATGAAGATTCAGTTTGCTGAAGGGAAAGAATGGAGGGCATTAGGGAACAAGCAACGCAGAGAAAACGTCGAAGTCCCGCCAAACAGAGGTAATATTTATTCAAGGGACGGCCAGCTTATGGCCAGTACGGTACCTTCCTATGCGTTGTATATGGATTTTCAGGCTGTCGATCAGGATACATTCTTTCATTACCTGAATCCTTTATGCCGTCAATTGTCGGCCAAGCTGGGAGACAGGTCGGCATACGGCTATCGTCAGTATCTGTTGCGTGGTTATCAGAAACGGTCCAGAGAATACCTGGTCACTAAGATACGTGTTTGCCATACGGATCTCAGGCAAATCCAGAAATTCCCATTATTTCGCAAGGGCCGGTTCCAGAGTGGGTTGTATGAAAAGAAATATTTCAAAAGAGAGAAGCCGTTCGGATCATTGGCTTCCAGAACCATCGGAGATATTTATGGTGAATTTTCCAAAGGCGGAAAGAACGGACTGGAATTGCGGTATGATTTGTTGCTGAGAGGTGAATCCGGATTGTGTATGCGCCAGAAAATGGCCGGGAAGTACATTAGTGTCATTACCAAAGAACCACAAGATGGCATCGACCTGACGACGACCATCGATATGTTCATGCAGGATATCGTCGAGACGGCTTTGGCCAAGGAACT
>JAUZOU010000582.1 GCA_030706285.1 Bacteroidota bacterium | reverse complement strand
TGTCGTTTCCGACGGGGCTTTGGCATTACCCAGCAACACATGCACCCGGTAATTCCCTTCAGGCACATCGACTGAAAAAAAGAAACCGTGGTCACTGACACAGGCATCGCCCGTCAGGGGATCCCGCCCAACTGATTGTGAAACAGGCGGTTCTACCAAATCAAATCCATACCCTTTTCCATTGGCATACAAGGTACGACTATCTACCTTTACATAGCCTTTTTTAACTTTCCCGGATCCAAAATCAAACCGGTAGACAGTTGCAGCACTGATCTGGAAAACGGACAGGCCAATCAGGCTAACCACAAACAGAAACTTTTTCATTGACATTCGACGAATCAGTAAATGAAACATAGCTGGCAAAAATACCTATTTTTTTACGAATTAACCTGTTACGTATTGACACAAATGGTTCTGATTTTGACACGTTGCCAGATTGTCATCCACTGCCCAAACATAAAGCAGGCTATAAAAGTTGGATCAACTTTCAGAGCCTGCTTTATTCTCTGCCGGGCTGTTTTATCAATTGCCCATTCTGTTAAACGCTATGCCAAACCTTTATTCCACAACCAACTTGGTCGTCAGATGACTTCCTCCAGCTGACACTTTCACCAGATAGAGTCCCTTCTGGACACCACTCAAGCCCACATTAGTTTCTGTTCCGGTGAAACAGCCACGTTTAATGGCTTGACCAAGTTGATTATAAATCGTATAAACAGCTACTCCGTTATTGGCAGCCAACTTAAGCTGAATACTTTCTCTGGCCGGATTTGGCCAGATGCCCGCAGACAGCTTGTTGTCCTTCAATCTGGTGTATTCAGCCACATTCATGGCAGAAGTTAAACGAGAGCCGTTACCTGTATAACTGGTTACGAACGTGTACGAATTGTCAATACCCAATTCAGTGCTATATGTCGGAGAAATCCCATTTTTCGTCTTGTCTTTTGCCCGGTAAATGGTGTCTCCATTGGCTTTCAGGTAGGTCCCGTTCAAATCATACAGAATAACGCCGGTAATCGGATAGTAAAAATCAAGATTATCCGTGATGGTCACCTTTGAATTCAGCGAATAAGTGCCAAGTCCCGGATCATCTTCATTGGGAATAATGGAATAGGTAGAAGCAACAGCGGTATTGATGACTTCAGGAATGACAATGGTTTTGTTGTCTGTCATGGTTACCTTTCCTTCAACGCCTTCTGTCCACATAGCCCAATCATACGATCCGGTATTTGGATAAAGCGGCATAACGGCAATTCCTTTGACAGAGTCTGCTACAGCCTGTCTGATGGTCCAGTTGTCCACAGGAGAAACAGTGGTCAATTTGTCTTTGGCACTGTAAATACCACCATTAACGGTCAGCGTCTTGGCATAATCAACCAGATCGCTTTTCAGGATAGAGGGATCACTAAACTGTGACGGATACCTCGAACGGTTGACGCCATCCGTTCCAAGCGAAGTTGTTGCTGTCGTATTTCCGTCCGATGCATTCGCATAAACAAAATACCCGGCATAGTCAAGTCTCGGATAGAAAAGGGTGACAGCTCCGTCAGTCGAGGTGGAAGCAGAATCCTGATCAACCGGGATAAAGTAAATCATGTTCAACCACATGGTAGAGTTGTAGACACTTCCTCCATTATTGCCCAGTTTCGAATACAGCGTCAGATCGTGCCTGCCGGGATTAGTAACCAACGCCTCTCCCATGTACAAAGCACCTTGAGAAGCACTGGTCTTAGCGGCCGCATAATTCAGGTTGCGTATCAGCCCGGCAGTCTGCATGCCTCCCGTGTAATCAGCTGCGACTCCGGCAAATGACCGGGCGGCCCCATTGGTCAGCAACGGTTTTCCATCCATATAAGTCGTATCAATCGTCGGACGAGCCGGGAAATTACCCCAGCGGTTGGAAATGTATAC
>JAUZOU010000581.1 GCA_030706285.1 Bacteroidota bacterium | reverse complement strand
TAATATTCTGATTATCTGGCAAAAATACACATTCCACACCACTTTGCAACACTTTTCCCCACAAATTTATCAACAAAAGATATCATCAAACAATCAACCTTTTATTAACAAGCTATCTTATTCATTATATGTTTTTTATATGGTTTATCAACAAGCGGTTGATAACTCTTTGGTTAATATCACGGACGTTGCCAACCGGCAATTTCCCGGCAAGCAAACAGACAATCTAAAAACCTGTCGAAAAAGCACTTCGCTTGAAAAGAATTGGCTGGTTCTCAAAAAAAACATATTTTTGTCAACTTCAACCAAAATCACTAAACGAGCCTAGTAACATGTCTCAAATTGAACCCGTATCGGTCAATGTCAGAAAGATCCTGAAATCAAAACTTCCTACTACAAAAGTGCCTGGCTTTATTGTCAAGTACCTGGAACATATCTCCCACCAGGATGAAATCAACTTGATACTCAGCAAATTCAGAGATCTTTACGGCACAGATTTCATAAAGGCGACCCTCCATCATCTGGGCATTAAACTGACGGTTTACGGTCTGGATGAATTGCCCGAAGGACATTTCACCTTCGCCGGGAACCATCCGATGGGAGGAATAGATGGCATGTGTACAGGATTGGCCATTCATGAACGATATCCTGAACAAAGCATTCAATTCCTGTCAAACGATCTGTTAGCAAACATTCCGAATTTATTGCCCTTATTTATCCCTATCAATAAGGTCGGTGATCAGTCACAGAACCGGTCCCTGCCAAAAGCGCTCGATGAGGCCTATCATTCCGGTCACCAGATGGTCATCTTCCCTTCCGGCACCTGTTCCAGGCGCGTCAAGGGTAAAATAACGGAAATGGGTTGGAGTAAATCCTTCATCAAAAAAAGTATTGAATCAAAACGGGATGTTGTTCCTGTTTACTTCGAGGGCAGGAATTCCAACTTCTTCTATTCTCTTTCCAGCATCCGGAAAATGTTGGGTATCCAATCGAATATCGAAATGTTATACCTGGCTGATGAACTGTTCAAACAGCGCAACAGGTCCTTTAGAGTATTCTTTGGAAAGCCCATTCCGTATACCACATTCGATAAAAGCAAGACGCATCAGCAATGGGCAGATTGGATGCGTTTGAAATCATTAGAACTAGCAAAAAAGATCAGATAACTACAATGGAAACGATTATTGAACCTGTTTCAACAGCGTTGATCCGAGCCGAACTGACGCCAGACAAGCTCCTTAGAAAGACCAATAAAGCCAACAACGAAATATACGTCATCACTTATCACAACGCTCCCAATACCATGATGGAGATCGGGCGTCTCCGTGAAGAAGCCTATCGTTTCTCCGGAGGAGGCACCGGACAACAAATCGACATCGATAAGTTTGACACCATGGCACATTGCTACAAGCAGCTTATTGTCTGGAATCCAGAAAAGGAGGAAATTATGGGAGGCTACCGGTACATCAACGGGAAAGACGTTGACTTGGACGAAAACGGAGATCCTGTCATTTCATCATCCCACCTGTTCAAGTATTCAGACCTGTTCATGGATGACTTCCTGCCGTATACCATCGAACTGGGCCGTTCATTTGTCACCGTCGGTTATCAGTCTTCCATCGCAGGGTCAAAGGCCTTGTTCATCATGGACAACCTCTGGGATGGTCTTGGAGCACTGATCGTCAAGTATCCGGACATGAAGTACTTTTTTGGCAAAGTGACCATGTATCCCAACTTCGGCGAGAAAGGCCGCAACATGATCCTGTATTTTTTAAACAAACATTTTCCTGATCCCGAACGGTTGGTCTATCCGCGGCATCCTCTTCGAACGCATATGGATCTCTCCTCGTTGAGCAAGCTCTTTGTTGGCGGCGATTTCAAGGAAAATTACAAGATTCTGAACGCCAACGTCCGGGAACTGAG
>JAUZOU010000580.1 GCA_030706285.1 Bacteroidota bacterium | reverse complement strand
ATAGGAAATCATACGGATCGGAATATCTTTCAGAGCAGAAACGGCTTTGGATTCAAATCCGATGTTATCCCATTCAAGATCCCCAACCACACAAATGATGACCATTTCCGTATCGACTGTCACTGTTCCGAACTTCTTCAGTTCATCAATAATATCTTGAAGGTGACGGTTATTGTCGATGGTCAGAGAGACACCAACCTCGGAGGTACAAACCATATCGATGGGTGTCTGGTAGCTTTCAAAGATTTCAAAGACCTTACGAAGGAAGCCATAGGCGAGCAACATTCGCCCGGACTTGATCTTGATCGCTGTAATGTTGTCCTTTGCAGCAACAGCTTTAATTTTCCCTTTTTCAGACTTATTGGAAATCAGCGTACCAAAAGCATCCGGTTTCATGGTGTTCAACAGACGCACCGGGATATTGGCCAGTTTGGCAGGCAAAATACACGTCGGATGCAGAATTTTTGCTCCAAAATAAGCCAGTTCGGCAGCCTCCTCAAAATAGAGATAAGACACCGGGCTTGTTTTGTTGACGACTCTCGGATCATTGTTGTGCATGCCATCAATATCCGTCCAGATCTGAATTTCTTCTGCCTTGATGGCGGCACCGATCAGTGAAGCCGTATAATCACTGCCTCCACGTTGAAGGTTGTCTATTTCGCCATAAGCATTCAGACAGATAAATCCCTGAGTAATGAACAGATCTGCATCCGGATGCTCTGCTACCAATTTTTCCAGGTTTTCACGGATATACTCTGAATTGGGTTCACCATTCTTGTCTACACGCATATATTCAAGGGCAGGCAGTAACACCGCATCAACACCCTTTTCGACCAGATAATGCGTGAACATGGTCGTTGACAGGATCTCTCCCTGAGCCAGAATGATCTTTTCTTCAAATAAGGTGAAAAGATTCTTCGTAAAACTGCGGATATAATCAAAACGTCCCTGCAGGAAAGCAGCAACATCCTGTTTGGTCTCTTCTTTCTCATACAGTTCATCCAGCACGCCGGCATATTTGTTCGCCAGTTTGTTGATCGTTTCATTAGCTGCATCAGGGTTGCGTTTATACAGGTAATCCGAAATTTCGACCAACGTGTTGGTCGTTCCTGACATGGCCGACAATACGACTATTTTTTTCTGTCCGTCAAGGATTAATTTGGCAACTTCTTTCATGCGCTGGGCTGAACCTACCGAGGTTCCGCCAAACTTCAGGACTTTCATCTTCTGTATGATTTATTGATTTGATTCGACAAAATTACGATTTTTTATTCAATCAGCCGGCCGTTTTCGCATTTCAGCACTCTTCCGGGGAAACTCTGTACAAAGCTCATATTATGTGTGCTCATCAGGACGGTCGTTCCGGCCTCCCGGATGCGGTGCAGCAATCCGACAATTTCGCTTCCGGTCTCAGGATCCAGATTACCGGTTGGTTCATCAGCCAGTATGATATCGGGAGAATTGAGCAAGGCTCTGGCCATGACAATGCGTTGTTGTTCACCTCCGGATAACTCCTGAGGCATTTTATCCCGTTTGTCAATCATGCCGACTTGTTCCAGCACAACCTGAATCCGGTCCATGATTTGATCCTTTTCTTTCCAACCGGTCGCACGTAAAACGAATGACAGGTTGTTCTCCACCGTCCGGTCAGTCAGCAACTGGAAATCCTGAAAAACGATGCCCAACCGGTGACGCAGGGCCGGTATGCTTTTACGTTTAATGTTGCGTAGGTTGTATTCAAAAATGTAGGCTTCCCCGTTGGTCACCGGCACTTCACAGTACAACGATTTCAACAATGTCGTTTTTCCGGTTCCGACTTTACCAATGATGTAGACAAATTCGCCTTTGCGCACCTGCAGATTGACATGCTGCAAAATCTCCAGCTCTTCCCGGCAGAGCTCAGCATCCTTAAAGTCAATCAGAATTTCATCATTCATGGTT
>JAUZOU010000058.1 GCA_030706285.1 Bacteroidota bacterium | reverse complement strand
GCATAGACACTGTCTGAAAAAGCATCCGGCTTAATCTGGACGTGCATGCCCTTTGTAATTTTCGATACATCCACTTCATTGATCTGCACGACAGCTTTCAGCGTGGACATATCCGGCAACTGAATGAGTGGAAAGCCTGTCCAGGTTTGTTCTCCCACCTGAAACTTATTACCTGTACTCCAGTTTTTATTGATGATAGCGATCCCGTTTGACGGTGAAATGAGGGACAACTTGCTCAGCGTTTCGTTGGCTTCTTTAAGCTTGTTCTCATCCTGCTGAATGGACAGCTCCTTTTGTCTGATTTCCTCCCGCTGGATTTTGATGGTATTGTTGATCTGCTCTTTCGCCCGTTCAAGCGCAATGTTGGCTTTTTCCAGATTCAGTTTAATCTCTTTCCGTTTGATATCCGCTTCATAGCTGGCTGATTCGAATTGAATCTTCGAGATTTCCTGTGACAGACGGGTCACTTCGTAATCAGCTTTCAGGCCTTCCAGATCGGATTGATGCTGTGCTTTCAACTTAACCAGTTCCGCCTTATTCATTTCCAGTTCGGCATCGGCCTCAACGATGGCCTTCTTGACTTCCGAAGGGTCGAATATGGCCACAACGTCACCGGCTTTAACTTCGCTCCCGTCTTTCACCAGTTGAGAGATTTTCAACGATCCGTATCTCCATGAAATATTCGGGGATGAGATATTGATGGACTTGATGGCCTGGACTTCTCCATTTTCAAACACGTCCAAATAAAGGGTTCCGTTCTTTACCTTGCAGACTGGTACTTCCTGGGTTTCTTTTTTTCCACAGGACAGCATCAGCAACATCAACAGACAATATAACGGCTGTCGCATCAAAGAACCGGTTCGAACGCTGTGTTTCATATACTGCTAATTAATTTATACTTACTTTCGGGATATAACTGAGGTAGCTGTTTTTTCATCCGGATGAGTCTTTTTCAATGTTTTTTTCTTAACTAAGCGCGGCAGCCTGGTATGACTTTTAATGGCCTCGGCAGGCGGTTTGGCCAATGAAATGCATTCGTTGACCGACAGCCCTTTTACAATAACGGCATTGTTTGGAGACGCGGCTCCAAGCTGTACCTGACGCTCTTCATAGCCCTTTGGATGCCTGACATAGACAACTTTTAACGAATCAGCATCATAAATAGCCAATTGCGGTATGACAATCACATTGGGTACACGTTGAAGCATCACTTGGCAACTGGCAGACAAACCCGGTTTCGGCCACACCTTGGCACGATCAATGGACGCTTCCACTTCAAAGGTTTTCACATTGGATTTCTCTTTGACCGGTTTACCGACCGGTGCCTTCTTGGTAATGCTTCCCCAACCTTTATTTCCAGGCATCGAATGAAATCTGATCATTACAGAGTCTTTTAAAGACATGCGTTTGTAATCGGCTTCAGAAGCGGTGATGGTAACCTTAAGTCTGGACACGTCGGGAATGTTCACCAATGGCATGCTGCCCCATGCCTGGTCACCCTCCTGAAGCACGTTGCCTGACTGCCAGGATATGGCTCTCATGGCCATACCAGATTGAGTCGCTTTGATGGTCATCTGGTTCAGCATGTCCTTGCAACTTTGAATACGGTTGTTCCATCCTTGCAATTGTAGTTCCAGACTCCTGATTTGTGACTGATTAATGGTCTCCAGTGCCTTCAGCTTTTTTTCCAACTTTGACTTTTCAATGGCAGATTGCTGCAGCTCCAATTCTTTGATCCGTTTTTCCTTCGGTGACGCGAATTGTAATTGAACGGAATCGAGGTTGGCAATTTCCGTCTGGGCATTGATACTTTTCACCTGTGCATCAAGCATGGCGTATTGCATAGCTAGATCGGCTTTGCTCTTGTTCAGGCTGGCCAGGAAATTGTCCCGTTGCAGTTGAAGTTGTTCATATTGGTTTTCCAGTTCCCGGTTTTGAAGGACGCAGACAACATCTCCGGCTTTGACGATGGTTCCATCCTTAATCAAAGAAACCACTTCGGCATCAAAATATTCCGGACAAGTCATCGTGTAGGACTGAACGGACTGCACGACACCCGTAACGACTAATGTATCTTCAAAAATGGATTTATGTACCTGAATGAACGATAATGACGTATCCGTCTTCTTCTTACAGGAAAGGAAGGCCAACATCATCAGCAACAACAGCACGAGCAATAGCCCGGCCAGCCTACGATGTTTCTCACGGATACGGTTCATTTGACAGATTTATCAGTAATCGGCTGATCCAAATACCCTTGGCAAAGCATGTTTCAGCCATAAAAATGGTTTGCAAGTTAACCATTTAATTCAATTATAATATCAAATTCAATTTTCTTAACATAATCACCTGGTTACTTAAAAAAACAGAGTGGCTTTGCCATACTTTCTCAATCCGCCGTCTATTTGACATCATTTAATCGTTATGAAAAGCGGAGACAGGTTCCGGTTTATCCCTTCAGGACCACGAACAACGATGTCCTCAAAAATGATCACCTGCCCACGGTTGGTTTTCTTGATCTGTTGGATCATTTCAGCCGTTAATTTCTCCCCTTGAGCATCGTAATGATAGACATTAAAGCCTCGTTGCATTGACATCTTGAATGAAACCACCTGAAAAGAATAATCGAATTCAAAGTCGGCCGGCATTCTGGCGATAATCTTCCCTGCAGCAATTAAATTATTACGGCTGACATATTCATCTTTATTGCCTATGATATAGGGATCAGGATCAGGCAGTTTTTTTACTCTGAAAACCTCGGTCCCTATTCGCCTCATTGTCCCGTTTATTCTGGCGGAGACAGCTATGGTCGCCTGCTGGCAACCGGCAGGAACAGTTGCTATCCATCCGCCATTACTTCGATTTTGCCGAAGCGTTCCGGCAGAAATTGCCGGTGAAATTGCCTCCTTGGGTATTCCAGGAACCGAGATAGACAAAGGATTGTTCACACCGATATACAACACATTCATATTGGTCGCCGATACTGTCATGGAGGGCTGAGCGACAAAGTACTCACCGCTGAAATGATACGTCCGTTCTCTACCGGAGTTGGTCGGTACGCTCACGAATCCGGCATATTTCTGCAAGCCTGCTCCGGTAGCCGGAATTTTCAGTTTCAATCGTCCATGATCCCTGGCTATCCTCGTTGCTTTGCTTCGCTGAGAAACAGGCAATGAATCGATACCCCGTGCAACAAACACACTCGGGCTTGGACTATGGCTGGTATCGTAGGCGGCAACAATCACTTCCGCTTCATACTGATCGCCGGTAAATAAATAATTGCTTTTCGGCAGGACTTTGGCCTCAATCCGATCATATTTAAAATCCTCTGCTATACTTTCGTTTAGCAGGTCATTCACCACTTCCAGTTCTGCATTACTGACTTCTGAAATGAATTTGTTCAGTATCGTAACATCGGCAGCCAAAGGAATGTCATAAAAATAATGAAAGGCCCAACTTTGCGTCTTTCCGTTTTCATCGAAATACCTGTCGTCTGTTTCAAACCCTAATTTTAACTGTTTGCGGTATTTCGGACTAATCAGTGCCATCATTTGGCGACGATAAGTCATCATTTTTTGTTTCAGTTCCTGAGCTTTACCGGCCGATCCGTCTTCCAGGCTGCCAATCAGATAATTGGTCGGAATCGTATAATTGTCTTTTTTCTTCAATGATCCGAAAGAGGTACGCCTGGCCTCTGCTAGTGGAATCCGCTCAGTAACGGAAATTAGTTCGTCCCGCAGGTTGGCTATATAGGAGCTCATTTCAGCTGACAATCGGATGGCCACTTTTGCCTTTTCCAGGAATGGCTTCACCTCAATTTCGTTTAAGGCATATTCCTTTTTAAAATTAGCCAATACGTTGCTGCGCTGCTGGACAAGATTCTGATTGGTAGACAGGACACTGTCGTTTACTGCCGAATAGCCGTTGATCACCTCCCTTGAAACATTCAAAGCCAGCATAGCTGTCAGTACCAGATACATCATACTGATCAACTTTTGTCTTGGGGTTTCTTTATGTCTGGCCATTATTTCTGATTTTATTGACTGATCGTATATTGAATGTACAGGGTATAATCACCGGAATGCAACAGCGCATAATCAGTAACGATGGATGACATGGTTAATCGGTGTCCGTGTTGTTTTCCACGTCCGGTGCTACTCGATCCGATGTCATTTATCAATGCACTTGGAGTATTGCTTAGGCGGACCTTGCCTGTTGGGCGGCCCACCTTTCCATAACCAAGTCCATTATCACGGTCTGCTTCCAGAAAAATTTCAATACCTGACGGAAGCGTACCCGAACCGATTGCCACCGAAATTGAGGCAGCTGGATCTGAAGGATTTATTTCTACTGAGTAATTGATCCACTGAGACCTGTCAATAACGACTTCCTTGTTCATACCTGAAGCCACTGCTCCAGCCAAATTGACTGTCATCGAGAGCCTGTCTGTAACAGACAGATTGCTGGGTGACTGAGCCCATCCCTCTTCAATGGAAAAAAGGCAAAGGATCATCAACGTCACATAGCTTTTCAGATTCACCATCGGATGTTCTTGGATTAAAATTTAGTCTGAAATCTGATTTGTCTGTTTTCCTTTTGCACAACAACATCGATCTTTTCTTCTTTGCCAGGTGTCAGATTTAGGTTAAACTGACCTGTAACAAGTTTATATCCTTCCGGAATGCCGTTTGGATAGACCCTGATATGCCAGACGCCAGGCCTCAGGTCACTAAACGTAAAGGTGCCCTCTCTGGAAGTCAATGTCCTGAAGACTTCGTTGCCACAGAAAGCCTCGATAATCAGCTTGTCAATTTCCTCCTTAACCGGATAATAGCCTTTCTGTCCGGTTGTCTTATCCTCGTGAATGACCAGCCGCCCCTGAACTTGGGCTGCTTGTGTCAACGTGAAATTGAATTGAGTCACCTTACCAGGTTCGATCGTTATCAAATAAGGTCCTGGAGTCCCAACGATCGTATTCAGCCCTAAACTCGATTCGTCGACACCCAGAACATACGTCCCAACCTTCAGCATCGGATAGCTAAAATGACCGTTTTTATCAGTTAATGTCTTGTTTCCGTTCAGGTTCAAAAGAATGCCTCCTGTCTTTTTCAATGCCTCACCAACTACTTTTCCACTCAGGCTACCAATATCCTTTTTCCTGGAGATCGGCACATTGATTGTATACGTGTAATGTAGCTGTACGCTTAACTCTTTCTGATTTAATGAGTTTTTTACCAGATTGTAATTCGTGCTTAGACTGATTGCATGGTGAGGCAACAATTGACTGTGCAGTTGCAAAGACAAAAGGCTACGATCCCGGTAATAATCTTTCAACTCATAATTGTTCTGATAATCCAAACTCACAAAGGTTTCTTTTTTCAGATTGGCTTGCAGTGATCCTCCATAATAAAACCGCTCAAATCCGGTTATCTGATATTGTTTTCCACCTTGGTAACTTAAAAAGCTGTTAGCCATAAATGTCCGGTTGAACAAATAATTCAAGGATACGTACCCATTGCAGAAATCCGTCAGATCACCATCTTTTCTGCCAAGATAATTCCATACCTTTCCCAGTTCACCCTGAACATTCAGTTCCAACCGCCGGAATTTGCTTTGCATGATGATCCGGCCAAATTGCTTGGTGTAATTGAACAACGGTCTGGGAGCCCGATCTTCAAAACCGAGAGAATAGGCCCCAAGACAAATCGTGTTATTCGGACTGATTCGATATAAAACCGTGGTATTCAGATTTTTGCTGAATGGAGCATTGACATAAAGCGTATCCAGTGCCAGATTGGCATAGTTCAAATCATAATTCGCGGATAAGCTGAATTTGCGTTTCAAATTGATGGTCACCCCTGAAGACAACCGTTTTGAATTGGTTATAAACCCAGGGAACCCTTTGTCGGCATAGGTATAGTTAAAATGAGATGTAAAAAATGAAGGTGAAACCGAAACGGATACTTTATATGCGTTGGTTCGTTGATTAGCCTGAAGCCCGCCGGCCAGTTCGAATTCTGTTGATGCCCAGATAAACGGTTTAACCAGACCTGAAACAGTCAGTAACCGGGCCTCATAACCGGCGGTATCTGTTTTACTCAAATACCCCGCACGAATGCTGCTCATTTTGTTGAGTTGACAGGCCGAATAAGCCGCATAGACTTGTTTGATTCCCAGATAATACCTTGGATTATCATAAAATGAACCAAGAGAAAGCCTGCCGGCATTGTACTGAAATTTAATGCCACGACCATTTCTGGAAGACTCTGTTAAATCGGATAGTTGATAATTGTTATCGCCGATAAGACATTCGACATGAGGCGAGTTATATATAAGATAATACTCGTCGTTCAAGCCGAAAAGTGGGTTCCCTCGCCGGTCTGGTCCCCGAAGATGAAACTCCAGTTTCTGCTTGCCAGATTCATTCAACAGTCCACTGCCTCGTATATCGTACATTGTACTGTAGGCTCTTTCACCCCATCGATTACTACTGGAAAGTATTCCGGAAACTGCGACCGGAAAACGGTTGTATCCATCAAATGTCTCATTTCCTGAAGGCAGCACATCAAACAAATAACCACAAGTACACGCCGTTTCTGGCCTGTCTTTTACAGAGGCGATCAATGTGACATGCTGTTGGGTATATTGGTTGAGGTCTTTTCTGACAGAAACCAATTCGTTTAGATAGATGGCAGAATCCTTAGGAATGTTCAGGTAACTGACTTTCGAGACCCCACCATTGATAACGGTGGCCGTTATGGTGACCTCAATGTTTGAAAGATTCTGAATTAAAAACCTGACCGTTAGTGTATCGCCGGAAAACAAGTAAGTGGGTGCTTTTTGCTTGTCGATGCGAATTTCATACCGGGGTTTTACATTAATTGGTATATTGATTGTCGCAAAAGGAGCTGTTCCCGGCTGTTCAAACGTTTCCAGTCTGACCGAATAGTCACCGGCCCTGACGTTGTCCGGCACATGAATGCTGATGATTTTGTTCAAACTTGAATGTTGTTCGATCTGAATCGAATTTCCTTCCGTCATTTGCTTCCAGTTGTCATCTGGCAAGTTCAATCTGAAATGGACTACCTTTTCGGTATCTGCCTGATTGGTAAACATGAAAAGCACATTCGAAGTAGCCCCTGACTCTATTTCTTTTTTCTTGTCATTGAGCAGCTTGACCATTAGTCCGTTTTGATCAGCTGCCTGTAAGGATGACACAAGAAACAACAGAATACTCATTACTGCGACAGCTTTCAACATTCATGTGCGGCTAACAATAAAGGCGAACAGTTAAAAATAAAGCGTATATTCCAGTCCAAACACATCGTTGGCCGAACCTGCCGCCACAATCATGGCCGAATAGGTTTTTTTCGAAGGAAGTCCATTTAGATCCAATTTAAATCTTGTGGACGTTGTGGGATAAAGTCCTTTTCTGGATGCTGAAAGCGTCTTAATTAAATTACCAGCTTCATCATATAATTCCATTGAAACTTCAGGAGAAATATAATGGTCTCCGTCATTAACCATGTCTATAGCCAAAAACAGGTTGTTATCCTCACCTTTTATCAGCGTCGGTTCCAAAAACTTGAGGTCTCCTTTGCCTTTACTGACCATCTCGGAAACAATCTGGACAGCATACCGGGTAACTGTCCGGATGTTTAATTCTCCTTTTTGATTTGGATCAATGGGAGCAACCCCTTCCACCATAAGAATACTCCAATAGGTGCCTTTCAATGAATCATTCTTCGGCACAATCATTTCATACTCGATATTCCTTGCCTCTTTTCCTTTTAGAATCACAGACTTAGGGCTAAATTGAACCCACCTGGCATTGGAGCGGTTATGACTAACCGGTTCTTCATAGAACGTGTTATCCTTAAAATTATACTGTAAATCAGTCTGATAGATTTTAACTTCCTGATCCGTCCCTTCATTATTCTGAATCCTGATCTCACCCTTGATGGTATCACCCGGATTGACAGTGTGTACATGCTTTAGACTCCCTAATACTTCAACTGACGCATTGGAACTGAGCGACAGAATGGAAAAAAGAAAAAGAAAAATAAGTAATCTGTATGGTTTCATAATAGTATGATTAATGACACAACTACCTGGTATTAACGATCGGGCCGGTTACTTGACAAATAAAAACTGTCTGGTCATGAACTTGGTTAATTCATGACCAACACATTTTTTATCAATCAACATAGATAATAAACAAAAACAGTGACTGAAGTGCCTGATAAACAGACGTTATCCTTGGCCTTTTAAGCGCCAGCAGAAAGCGTAAGCGTCACCGTAACAGAGGCTCCGCCTGAAGCCCTGATCAACGCATAATCGGCAGTAGATCCGGAAATACCATACGTGTATTTCAATCCATACCCATCGTCAGAAGCAGTTCCTGAATAGCAAGTCCCAATCCCCGTAATAATAATCTGAGCATCACCACCGTTAACTAATGTTGCTTCTGAGCCCATAGTACCTGCAGTCCCAACAAAATTGGTATTGGGGGTCAACGCCTGTATTTTAAGATAAGTGCCGGCTGGTACAGTGCCGGCAGAAATCGAAGCAGTCATCGTCCTAGTCTGTGTACCAGAGACAACTGATGAAACCAACACCCTTGCATCTGAGTTGGAAAGACTTGACAAGACTGGCAAACCAGCTTCCTGAGGTGTCAACGTCAGATTGACTGTTGTCGAATTACTTTTCAACAGCAAGACCTCCGGCATACCTAATGATAAATCATTGGTTGCCGTCTGGCCTAAAACTGTGTAGCCACACATGGCCCCAATCATAACGGCACCTAAAATGAGTGTTCTTTTTTTCATGGCCTGAATAATTAAAAATAGGTTAAACAATAGCGGATTTACTTACTTTCTAAAATCCTTCAGCAAAAATAACCTGAATAAATACAGACTTGAATAAGCGCTTTTCTAGTTTATCCATAAGATATTCACACGTTTTTTGTAAGGATTAAAGAAGTTGTGTGTAAGGATATTAGAGGTTACACCTGTTCAGTTGTCATTTCTTAACGCCTTTTAATTGCCATCATGAGCTGTAAGAGTCAGTATAAGAGTAACAGTAGATTGAGTTGAGCTCGAATGTATCAGGCTGTAATCGGTTGACGTATCACGTGACCATGTAAACGTCAATCTGTACCCATCATTGTATCCGATCCCGGTATAGCAACTGGCAATACCTGTTACGATGAACTGATCCGTCGTCGTCAACACGATCGGCGTAGCAACCGGCGTTCCTCGAACACCACCGCTATTGGCCGTCGTACATGGTGCCGCCACGAGTGTCAGTTTCGTGCCAGCCGGAACCGTACCACTGGAAAGGCGGGCAGAAATTTCTCGGTCAGTTCCTCCCGGCACAATCGACGAAACCTTTACATACATATCAGCATTCGAGACTGAAGTTATAGGAGCGCCTGCGACAGAGGTTGACAGCGTCAGACTGACCGGTGCATGATTGGTATCGATCAGGCTATAATCCTGCACCTGAAGGGTTATCTGGTCACCAGCCGTATAGCTGACAGTCTGGGCTGACAGTCTTCCGGTAAATAAAAGCAGGACAAATAGGATAATTAAAACGCAGTTATATTTGTACCTCATACTAGTTTGCTGAAAATGTGACGGTTTATCAATTTTTAAATCATACTTGATGGTCATTCTATTCGTTCAATTTATTTAGTAGAAGTCAGTGTATACGTGACAGCTATTTCCAGGCTATCCATCAAAGTCTGATTCAGATCATAAGGTGGTTGCCATTTCCACGAGTAGATCAGCTGATGACCTTTACAAATGCCTCTGCCCGTATAGCAACTGCCTATACCGGTAATAATTTCCTGTGGATTCGAAGACAGCGTGATCTGCCCGACGGGCTTTCCAACCATACCCGCTCCCGCCCCCGCATCTGGTCCAACGTTCAGCTTTACGATCACTTCGGGAGGTAGATTTCCGGAACTGATACTGACAGAAATGGCATTGGTCGAAAGTCCTTCGACGATGGATGAATAATTGATCCATGTTTTATCCAGCGTAGAAGGAGTGATAATCTGCTCAGCGCCTTTACCTGGTATATAGGTCACTTGTTTGTCTGATCCGGCAAAATCCAGCAGGGCAACCGCAGGAAGCGTTAATACGACAGGTATTTCTACGGTATTGTTGTATTCCCCAGACATCAGTCTACCTGGCAACATCACCATAACGATTACTAGAAGACGTAACCACTTGTTCCGAATAGCTCGATGCATGAATTTACCTGGCAACATCACCATAGCTAATACTTGAAATCCGTTATAAAAGTTTTTCATGATCTGTCCACCTGCCAATCTTCCAAAAGTACCGTCCATATTCCTATTAGCAATAAGGGAAAAACGGCGAGCTAGACATCAAATTATCCTAATGAAATGTAGGGGAACACTGATAATTTGATAAAACGGCAAAAATCCGGCTCGTCGTAACCGGTTAAAGGCTTAAAAAAGATTCGTCATTCCCTGCTCACGCAGAGAATGACGAAAAACGCAGACACAAAGAAACGACAAAACGGATAAGACATAGAATGAAGCTTATCCGCTTATTCAAGCTATATTTATTGTTTCAATATTTTCTTCATGATATGAGACAGAATTTAATACCGGCATATCGACAGAATTTAATGCCGAAAGACAGCCGGAAGTAATGTGACTACTTATCGTATCCTGCGAAAACGAAACATAAGATACCGACAACGCAATAATCAAAAACAGAAGTCTAAGTTTCTTCATAATTATTCAATTTATGCGATCCAAAATAAAGTTAAGGCATAACAAATCGAAGCAACCATCAGTTCTCATAGCACTTTGGTTTACAGCACGCTAAAACAAGCCCCTTTACGAGATAAACCTTTTGTATCGTAAAGATACAAAAATCGACCATCATCATCATCTAATCTTTATGCTTATTTTAATATCTATCGCAAGAACCGGATATTTATATAATATGTCAAATGATTTCTTTGATGAGAGGGATGATTCAATCAACTGTTTTTAACTGGTCTGGCAAGAAGCTTATTCGCTCAAATCGATTGTCAGCGGTGGAATCAATTAAATTATCAATCCTACAAACAGTTGATTTTGAACATGTCTGATACCATCTTGGACAAGATTGTTCATACGATCCAACGTTTTAAGCTAGCAGAGTGATGCCTTCAGAAAAAAACCATCTATATTTACAGTGTCTTGACCGGTTATGCAAAAGAGTGAACGGACATAGCCATTTTTGCCAAAGAAAAGACAAGACAAGCCAACACTTATAGATTATACTTCAAATTAATAGCCGTTTATCAATGAACAATCAACACAAAATCATCTTACTTAACATATACGGCACCGATAAACCGGGATTAACCTTATCGATGACCAAGATTCTTGCCAATTATGATGTGAATATTCTTGAT
Source organism: Bacteroidota bacterium (assembly GCA_030706285.1). GTDB lineage: Bacteria > Bacteroidota > Bacteroidia > Bacteroidales > UBA1402 > UBA8389. The sequence continues at coordinate 46 of JAUZOU010000058.1, read as the reverse complement.
GTTGGCCAAGCGGTAATCCACAACGACCTTAACCTGGGCATTTTGT
>JAUZOU010000579.1 GCA_030706285.1 Bacteroidota bacterium | reverse complement strand
GATCACAATCGGGTTTCGGCCACCGAAGAAGCAATTCCGGCTTGTTTGGAAGCAGGCATCGATTTCATTCCCGGCATTGAAATCGACTGCTCCTACAAAGGAATTGACCTTCACTTGCTTGGTTATCAGATCAACTGGACAAGCAACGATTTTTCAGCATTGGAACATTCGGTTCATAAACGGATCACGGATTCATTTCCTGAAATGATTGGCAACTTAAGCAAAGCCGGAATCAAAGTAGAAGAAGAAGAAGTGTTGAGAAGAGCGAATGGGGCATTACCCTGTGCTGAAATGATTGCCGAAGTGTTGATTACCAATCCTGCCTATCACTCCAATCCGAAACTGCAACCTTACCTGAAAGGCGGAATAAGAAGCGATGCCCCGTACATTAATTTTTACCTTGACTTCTTTGCACAAGGGAAACCAGCTTATGTAAAACTCAAACATATGGATTTTAGTGAAGCCATTGAGCTTGTAAAAAGCAATCAGGGCATTCCTGTTATCGCCCATCCGGGCTTGAATTTAAAAGGGCAGGAAGCCTTAGTGAATGAACTGCTGGCAAAGGGTGCAGAAGGACTTGAAGTATTCAACAATTATCACGATGCCGACCAGATCGATTTTTTTGCAACATTAGCCATCCAAAAATCCATATTGATGACTTGCGGCAGCGACTTTCATGGAAAGAACAAACCGCTGATTGATATCGGACAATACCGGTTCAACGAGACGTATTCAGACTATTTATCAAAAAGCGTCAAACAACTGGCCATCAGAAGCAAACAAAAATAAAAGTTTGATTTCCAGGGCAAGTCCTGTCCCCTTACGGTATCGTCACCGTCACTTTTCTGACGGCACAGGCATTGAAATAACCGAGGGCTTCGTTGCTAAGGTTGGTTTCTGGATTTGACGGTGAGGCGGAATCTTCGTTGTTGAGATTGAAGGTGTTGAAATAGGTGTAACTGGTTTCATCAATCGACTCCACCCAAACGGTATAAGCTCCGCCGTGGGTAAGCATGTCAGGAGTGTATTGCAAGGTGCAGTGGACAATAGGCTTGCTGTTCAGATAGTCGTTCCCGATGACGAAATAACTACCTCCCAGCTCTTTGCCGTTGTTAAAATCGACAAACCGGAAATAATTCGTCGAATCGGGCGATGGATCTTTCAGGTCGACGGTGACCTGATAAAAATCCGTGTTGTACAGCATGCCGACATAAGCGGTATCGATTTCTATGGGCGCCGGCATGGTTGATACGGCTGTATAGGTTTTCCCACCGGTCTTTACCGTCAGGGTATACGTCCTGCCTGGAACGCCCCTGAGAGTTGACGTTGTATACCGGCCTGAATCACCTTCTGCCAGTTGTTCCGAATGGCCGGCATTGTCGCTGATCGTCACAGTTGCTCCGGTAACGAAAGGATACACACCGGCAGCGTCCATGTCAACGGAACGGATCAAGCGCACCGTGTAAGGGCCTGGCTGATCAAACACCGTTCCCTGGATGACCAACTGAGAAGACGTAGTACCAAAATCGAGGTCGATCACTTTTTCGCAAGCCGTCAACCCCAATAACAGGACTATAGCAAAGAAAACAAAAGAACGGTACATGCAATTAAAAGTTAAAGTTATACGTAACGGAGGGAATAAATTTGAACAACGTAACCTGGACGGCCTCCGTTTTGGTCGGGTCTTTTTCGTTGTCCCTGAAATAAATCATGTAGGCATTATCCCTTCCGTAGGCGTTGTACAACGAAAACGACCAGCTAGAATGGGCTGAAACTGTTTTTGTCACGCCAAGGTCAAGCCGGTGATACGGAGGCATCCGGTTCGCATTCCGTTTGGTATAATAATACTCGGTTTTTCCGTCAATTTCATATTTGCCGCAAGGGAATGTCACCGCGTTTCCGGTGTAATAAACCCATGTCGCTGACAGGCTCCAGCGATCGTT
>JAUZOU010000578.1 GCA_030706285.1 Bacteroidota bacterium | reverse complement strand
CCGGTATATCCAACGGTCGTTTCAAATCAAAAAGGAAAAAATCCGCAACGAACAGGAGGAAATCCGTCGAAAAGAAATTGAAAAACGGGAACAGCAGATCATCGCTCTCAAAAATGACAAGCTTGAATCAGAATTGACGGTTAAAAGCAAAGAACTGGCAGTTTCCACGATGACCATCATCAAGAAAAACGAAATGTTGGCCAACATCAAAAAAGAAGTCATCGATCAGAAGAAAGCCCTTGGCTCGCAATATCCCAATAAATATTACGACAAACTGATCCGGCTGTTGGATGAAAACCTTTCCAATGAAGAAGACTGGGCCATCTTTCAAACCAACTTCGACCGGATACACGAAAACTTTTTCAGGAACCTGCACACCAAATACCCCGAACTGACGTCGAATGACCTGCGTTTTTGCGCCTACCTGCGCCTGAATCTGACCAGCAAAGACATCGCCCACCTGATGAATATCTCACTCAAAGGCGTCGAAGTGGGACGGTACCGGATCAGAAAGAAAATCGGGCTTCCATCCACTAAAAGTCTCAGTGAATTCATGATCGAATTCAAATGATTTTTTAGATTTTCAAACTTTCTATTCTCTTGGTTGTTATTTTGTTAACACGCTTTTCGAATTTTAGTAGTGGCAAAATAGGGGTACCCTTTTTCGTGTAGTACAGTTGTGGGGGTCAAAAAATTTCACATCCGGTTTTAACTGTTCAACTTTGTCCCGTTCAATTTCAATCAGTCAGGATATCATGAAACATCACATCCTTCTTCCAATACTGCTTGCAGCGTCCATATTGACTACCATTTCCGCCCGGCAATCCAAGACTGCGGTCAAGATTCCGGCATTAAAAATTGATCAACGGGTAGATTCAGTTATGAAACGAATGACGTTGGACGAAAAGATCGGCCAGATGGTTTTGTACACCAGCGACTGGGACGTCACCGGGCCTTCCCTTAACAGCAATTACAAAGACGCTATCAGAAAAGGCTATTGCGGAAACGTATTCAATGCCTACACCGTCGACTATAACCGTCAGCTTCAGAAAATAGCCGTTGAAGAGTCTACCCGGAAAATCCCATTACTATTCGGATATGATGTCATTCACGGTCAAAAGACCATTTTCCCGATTCCACTTGGTGAATCCGCTTCCTGGGATTTGGCTGCCATAGAAAAATCAGCCCGGATAGCCGCAACAGAAGCCGCCGCCATGGGATTGAACTGGACGTTTGCGCCGATGGTGGACATATCCGTCGAACCTCGTTGGGGACGTGTCATGGAAGGAGCCGGTGAAGATCCGTATCTGGGTGCCTGCATCGCCAAAGCCCGTGTACACGGGTTTCAAGGTAAAAGCCTGGCCGATTCGCTTTCCATCCTGGCCTGCGTCAAGCATTTCGCCGGATACGGAGCGCCCATCGCCGGACGGGATTATAATACGGTGGACATGTCCGAACGGACCTTCCTGGACACCTATCTTCCTCCATATAAAGCCGCCATTGACGCCGGAGCCATGAGTGTCATGACATCGTTCAACGAACTGGACGGTGTTCCGGCCACCGGAAACAGTTACCTGTTAACTGATCTATTGCGAAAGGAGTTAGGTTTCAAAGGCTTTGTCGTAACGGATTATACAGCCATCAATGAGCTGGTCAACCACGGAGTGGCCGCCAACGAAGCCGGCGCGGGCTTACTGGCGCTTAAAGCCGGTGTAGACATGGATATGCAGGGAGATGTTTATTTTAAATATCTGAAGACTCAGGTCGAACAAGGGCTAGCCAGCGAAAAACAGATTGATGAAGCCGTCAGACGCATTTTGAAGGTCAAGTTCATGCTAGGTCTGTTCGACGATCCGTATAAATATTGCAACAACGCCCGTGAAAAACGCTACGTTTATGCTCCCGAGCATCTGGAAGCCGCATTCGATGTGGCCAAACGCTCTATGGT
>JAUZOU010000577.1 GCA_030706285.1 Bacteroidota bacterium | reverse complement strand
TTTCCTTGCTCGCAGAATTCGGTTATTCCGTCGGTAACAAAGCGTATAATGCCGTACGAAGAAACCTTGAATCCATGTCGACGTTCTACAATCAGTCTTCCTCTGTATTAAACCGTTGGCAGATGGAAGGGCAGCAGACCGGTATGCCTCGTGCCGACTATGGCGATCCTTCCGGCAATAACTTGTTCTCAGACCGTTGGATAGAAGATGCCTCTTACGTAAAATTGCGCAGTCTTACGCTGAGCTACCAACTAAAGAATAATTTGTTCAAGATTTTCCGGTCCGGATCGATTTTCCTTGTCGGTGAAAATCTGTTTACGATGACGGACTATCTGGGTGGCGATCCGGAATTCTCTTATTCCTATGATGCCTGTATGCAGGGGATTGATTATGCCAAAGTGTCCTTGCCCAAGACAGTCAAAATGGGATTTAACTTTAATTTCTGATTTTCTTTCAACCGTTCAACGATATGAAACGAACCTGCTTATACCTCTTATTGGGTCTACTTACGTTGACTTCATGTAACGATTTTTTTGATACAGACCCGGACGATATTACGAATACCGGTGATTACATTTCAAAGAATGATGAAATGTACAAAGGATTTCTCGGCATCCTGACGAAAATGCAGCAGGCCGGTGACCAGGCTATATTCCTGACAGATACCCGGGGCGATTATTTTGAGGCAACCGGAAATGCTCCGGTTGAATTACAGGATATCTATAATTATCAGGAAACCCAAGGGAATTCATATGCCGATCCGCTTTGCTATTATTCCGTCATCATTGCCTGCAACGACTACATCGATAAGATGCGGCAATATCATGAAAAGTTGGGGAATAGCATGGAAGAAAAGACGGAGACTAATTTCAATTGCCTCATTAGCAGTGCGCTGCGCATTAAGGTCTGGGCCTATTATACGATTGGAAGGATTTATGGAAAAGCCATCTGGTTTGACGATCCGCTGGACGATCTGAAGAACCTGAACGATTCGGTCACGTTTACGAAGCTGGATAATATGAAGGCTATTGTTAACAAATGTCTGGATGTCATGAACAATGGTATTTCCGTATACAACGGTGAACAGATAACGGCCGATCTGGACATGGACTGGGTAGCCTGGTTGGACCCTGAAAGTGAAAATGTTGATAAATACCGGTATTGGGGCTATTTAACGCCGAACTGGTTACTTTTAAAATGTGAATTATTGTCATGGCGTGGTGACCCGGCCGATTGGTCGTGGATACGGGATAACATACTCGATTATCTTTATACGAAGAATACACAAGTGGCGGATACGTACATTGAATATCCCGGATATATGTATGCCTGCAATATTCCATTGACAGTCAGCTATTACAATCAGTTTTTCAGTGAACAGATCGGATATAAATATGAATTTATTTCCGGTATTATGTACGATTACACCAATCATCAGAAAAACAGGCTGGTTGAGTATTTTTGCCCGCAGTATCCTGGCAAATATTACCTGCGTCCTTCAAGCTATGCCATCGGCAAGTACCCTAATGAAGATGTACGTGGATTTACACAACGGTTGTGCATGGATGTCATCAATAATGATACCTGCTTTACCAAATACTATTATCATCGTGGTGAATTCTTAAAAACAAAGATCTTTGAAATTGAACCGACCATTATCTTGCAACGGGGACATGATTTCCATTTTCTGCTGGCTGAAGCTGAAAATCATTTGAACAATTGGGAGCAAGCTGGCTGCATTCTGAATATGGGTGTGACAAATAGCTATACCTATGCTAAATATTTGCCAAGTGGATGGAGCACGAAATATTCCAGCTGGTTTGGCGATAACGGCGGATATGGAGATGTCGGTATCGTTGGCTGCGTGAGAGGGACAGTCCACCCGCTGGATAAACCAACTGACGCCGGATACAAACTCTCGGAGCAGGAACGGATGAAAGAATATGATTTGGCT
>JAUZOU010000576.1 GCA_030706285.1 Bacteroidota bacterium | reverse complement strand
GCTTAGCCAAATGCCACCCTATCAAGGAGGAGGAGAAATGATCGATCAAGTCCATTTTTCCGGTACGACCTGGAATGTGCTGCCGTATAAGTTCGAGGCCGGTACGCCCGATTTTATCGGTTCGACGGGCTTGGCCGAGGCTCTTGATTTTGTCGAAGAAATCGGTCTGGACAAGATTGGGGCGTATGAGAAAGACTTGTTGGCCTATGCTGAGGGCAAATTAAGTACCATCGAAGGATTCCGGATTATCGGAACGGCTGCCGATAAAAGTGCGGTGCTGTCCTTTTTGCTGGCCGACATTCATCCGTTTGATGTTGGAACGTTACTCGACCGGCTGGGTATAGCCGTTCGTACAGGACATCATTGCGCGCAGCCTTTGATGGATAGATTGGAAATACCCGGAACTGTCCGTGTCTCGCTGGCTTTTTATAATACGCCGGAAGAAATTGACACGCTATATAATGCGTTGAAGCGAATCAAAGCGATGTTCTGAGGAATTAATAATCGTGTATCAACTCGTTGCTGCTTTTTGTATCTTTGCGCCAGATACAGAAAGCAGTTTTTTTATGACGATAAACGAAGTACAAGACGATATCATTGCTGAATTCGAGCTGTTTGATGACTGGATGGATAAATACCAGTTGCTGATTGATACGGGAAATGACCTGGCGCCTCTTGATGAACAGTACAAGAAACCACAATATTTGATTGAAGGTTGCCAGAGCCGGGTTTGGCTCTTTGCCGACTATACGGACGGACGGATTCAGCTGGAGGCTGAAAGTGATGCTGTCATTGTGAAAGGCATTGTGGCATTGCTCATACGAGTGATGTCTGGTCGGACACCTGCAGAAATTCTGGACGCTGATTTGTATTTTATCGACCGGATCGGCCTAAAAGATCATCTTTCACCGACTCGTTCGAACGGATTGGTTTCCATGATCCGCCAAATCAAGAACTACGCGCTGGCCTTCAAACTGAAGAATGCCTGAAACGGCTCAAAAGTCGAGCGTTAACTGATCGCTTTCCAGATGAAAGCTGCGCCGGTGGTATTCAGACAAGCCATCGGTGCGTATGGCCTGTCTGTGCTCTTCAGTGGGGTAGCCTTTATTGTTGTCCCAGTGATAAGCGGGACATTGATGGTTCAGTTCCAGCATGCGATCGTCCCTGTACGTTTTTGCCAAAATGGAAGCTGCAGCGATGGACATGTACTTGCCATCCCCTTTGACAATACAAGTATATGGTAGTTCCGGATAGCCATCAAAAAGCGGTTCTCCATCTTTATCAGGCAATCGGTATAAAGGCAACTGCCTGACGTACCTGAACCGGTTGCCGTCGATCAACAGCGTTTCAGGCTTTGTCTGAAGTTGCCGGATCGCCCTATGCATGGCCAGGAATGAGGCATTCAGAATATTGATTTGATCGATCTCCGGCGCACTGACAATGCCTACACTCCAGGCAATGGCTGCCTTCTCAATGATGGGTCTAAGCGCATAACGCTGTTTTTCAGTCAATTGCTTTGAGTCATTTAGCTCTTCACAAGCAAAATCCGTTGGAAGTATGACGGCTGCTGCATAGACAGGACCTGCCAGACAGCCTCTTCCTGCTTCATCACAGCCGGCTTCCAGACTATCTTTTGAATAAAAAGGCAATAACATTGTCGGATCGTTTAATCTCTAAAGGTTGAATTTCCCGCCGCTTGCGGCGGAATCATGGGTTCAGGGCTTGCTCTGGTGCTTATACCTTTTATAGCCGTTCACTCGGAATAAATAACTTTCAGCAGTGTTTCTCCGACGGCTTTCAATGATTGTTTATCTATGTTGGCCATGGTGTCGTACGTTGTGTGCCAGTATTCAACAAATGGATTCTGGCTGCTTGGATCGCAATCGATGATGTCAATGCAGGGAATATTGGCTAGTTGATTGACAAACACATGATCATCGGTGATGGCGGCCCCT
>JAUZOU010000575.1 GCA_030706285.1 Bacteroidota bacterium | reverse complement strand
GGAATTGGTCAAACGTCCATAAATGTTACCTGCATCGGCCAGGCCGAAGCGGGCTGCAGCATGTGCTGAATTGTGAAATACGTACGAAGTTGTCTGGTAAATAGGCACTGCGCGTGAGTCTGTTACGGGATCAGCTTGTTCCTGACCAACATGTAGCTGAAGGGTCTCGAAATGAAGTTTTTTTTCTGCCATAGTAAACGTCTCCTAAATTAATTGTGGAACTTGTCTGCGAAAGGTCTCTTTAACTAGTTGAAACAGGTAATCAAGGTAGCTGTTTATTTATTCCTCCGGGTTGAATTTCCCGGTCCTTTGGATGGAGTAAAGGTTCAGTTTGCCTTGTGGCTCATACCTTTTCAATTGGCTAAATTGACGTTCCGGAGTGCTCTCATTTTTTGTTTGTACTGTTTTTTCTGTTTGATAACGTGTACAAAGTTAGTGTCCCTCCAATCTGATAACTATCGCACATTTATGCTATTTTAGTACCACGTTTGTGGTAGAAAACAAGGCAAACGGATTTATCACGGTTGTACTGCGCAACGGTGAATAACTGTTTGAGCTTTAGTTTGGGCACAATGAAAGTATGCGCAGTTGTACTGTGTTGACGTAGATTGAGACGGAATGTGGCAGGTAGGGTTTAGTGGTTGGCCTTGAAGCACACCAGCCGTTCCTGCAAGTCATCGTACTGGTCGTCTTTAATAAAGGAGGTGCAGATACGCAATCCTTCTTCGTCGCTGCCTGTCGTTTCGAGCGAGATGGTGCTGATGCCGTAGAACATCAGCTCCTTCATTAGTTCGCCTCCAGCCATGCCCGGCCAGGCAACGGTGAAATAGAAACCATCGGCGAGGTCTTCATCCAGATCCTTATCGTAGACAATGTAAAAACCATTGTCGGTAAACAGCCTTTTCACCCGTTTGGCACGACGACCGTATTCGCGAATCATATCAACAAAGTTGAATGTTCCGTCACAGGCAGCTTTCATCATGGCAGCCATGGCATATTGAACGGAGTGGGTGGTTCCTGCGGATAGTCCATATAAGACTCTGTTTACCAATATGTTGCCGAATTCACCCGTACCGTATTGTGCTGTCAGGTCGTCAAATGCCTGTTTGAACAAGGTCTCTGATACGGCTGTGAACCCGATACGCTGACCGGCGTAACTAAAGGCTTTGGAGCCGGAAATAAGCAGGATGTAATTCTTGGTGTATTTTGCTACTGAGGCTTGGAAGGGTGGCTCAAAAGGCTTGCTCAGGTCCTTGCGGAAATCCATGGCAAAATAGGCGAGGTCTTCCATAATGATAATGTCGTACTTGGTTGCCAGTTCTCCGATGGCTTTCAGTTCGCTGTCCTGCAGACAGATCCAGGATGGGTTGTTCGGGTTGGAATAAAGGATGGTCGAGATTTCGTTTTTCTGCAGGCGTTTCTCCAGTTCTTCTTTAAGAGCCTCGCCACGAAAGTTGTACACGTCGAATGATTCATACGGGCATCTCATCATGGTGAGTTGCATCTTTTGAACCGGGAAACCTGGATCAATAAACAACACCTTTCTTCTGGATTTGTCCCGCTGAGTACAAGTGATGAAAGAAGCCATAGTCCCTTGCATGGATCCTGTTACCGGGGTACAGCAAGCCGGCGGAACGTCTACATCTATGAAGGCTTTCACAAACCGGGAAGCTTGTTCTTTGAATTCGGGGATACCGGACATTGGCGGATAGATGGAGGCGACTCCTTTTTTTAGTGCGTCGATCTCTGCCTGAATGCCAATTTGCGAAGCCGGAAGACCTGGAACCCCCATTTCCATATGAATAAAACGTTTCCCGGATTTTTTTTCAATGCGGTTGGCCATTTCAACGACTTCTCGAATCGTGGCTTTTCCGAATTCCGGTAAATGATAGCTGTCAATAATGGATTGAACGTCAGACTGGTTGAAGGGTGTTTCTTTCATAAGGGCCATTTTT
>JAUZOU010000574.1 GCA_030706285.1 Bacteroidota bacterium | reverse complement strand
TGGGAAAGGAATTCGCTGGAACGGTTTTCACGGAGACCGTCCTGAACGCGGCGAATGGCTTCGAGGGCCGATTTAAGGGCCTCGTAATGGCGGAGGTTGGTGATGATGATGTCTTGTCTGGCCAGATCGGGGAGGCCGGCCATCTCAAGTAGTTCAGCCTTCAGCAGGTCGAGATTGTCTCCTTTTTTGGCGGAAATGTGCAGCCGGTGGTTTGAATAGTTTTTAAACAGGTTGTCCAGAACCACTTGTTCTTCTTTGGTGATCTTATCGGTCTTGTTGAACAGGACGATCAGCGTCTTGCCTTTGGAACGCGGTATGATGCGTTCGGCCATCCATTCGATGTGCTCCGTCACTTTTGTCGAGTCGATGATCCAGAGGATGATGCTGGCTTGTTCGATTTGCTTGTACGTCCGTTCGATGCCGAGTAGCTCGATTTCATCTTTGGTTTGCCTCAGGCCGGCGGTGTCGATGAAACGGAAGGCAATGCCGCTGATGTTCACTAAATCTTCGATGACGTCGCGGGTTGTGCCGGGAATATTCGAAACGATGGCTTTTTCTTCATTCAGCAGCTGATTGAGCAGCGTTGATTTTCCGGCATTGGTTTCGCCGACGATGGCTACGGGAATCCCGTTTTTCAGGGCGTTTCCCAGGCGGAAAGAACTGGTGAGGCCATGGAGGCGTTTTTCGAGTTTGGTGGCCAGTTCCTTGAGGTCTTTGCGGTCGGCGAATTCCACTTGCTCCTCGCTAAAATCCAGTTCAAGCTCGATCATGGTGACAAAATGAAGCAAGTCTGCTCTGAGTTTGTCGATTTCCTTCGAAATGCCACCGCGCATTTGCTGCAAAGCCAGTTTATGATTGGAGGCTGAGGTGGCGGCAATCAAGTCGGCCACCGCTTCGGCTTGCGAAAGGTCCATTTTACCGTTCATGAAAGCCCGTCTGGTGTATTCGCCCGGTTGAGCCATACGGCAGCCTTCATCGATGAGTAGCCGGATGATTTTTTGCTGAATGTAACCCGATCCGTGACAGGAAATTTCAACGGAATCTTCTCCTGTAAAGGAATGAGGTCCACGAAAAATGGTAACGACGACCTCGTCAATCAGCAGACCCTCTTTTTCTAAGTGCCCGAACAGAACAGTGTGACTTTCCTGAGTGGATAGTTGCTTCTTCTCATTAGCAGGTTTGAAAAGTCTGTCTGTGATTTCAAACGCCTTTGGCCCGGATACCCGAATGACGGCAATGGCCCCGGTACCCGGAGCGGTAGCAATAGCGCAAATGGTGTCGTTCATCATAAAGGAATCTTATACCGTTTATAAACGTTCCAGCACGGTTGTGACCAATTGCTGCATGGCTGTTTTATAATCGATGTTGACGTTTTTGGCCAGCCGGTTGGCAATGACCAGGCAAACTGTCATGGCTTGATGGCCGAACAGCGCTGCCAGACCTGCTACAGCCGAACTTTCCATTTCATAATTGGTGATGTGGTAGCCTTTATATTCGAATTTTTCCAGCAGACTGTTGATGTCCGGTTTGGCAAGCGGCACGCGGAGTTCCCTGCCCTGAGGTCCGTAAAAACCGTTGGCCGTGATCGTGACACCTCTTTTCATATCAGTTCCGCCAATCCGGTTGACCAGTTCAGGGTTGGCCGTTACGACACAGATCCGGTTGAAGCTGGCTGGCCAGTTCATTTGTTGATAGAAGGCTTCCTCAAACGCCAGGTCGCGGATGGCTTCGGTACCACCATAGAAGTGGAGCATGCCATCGAAGGCAATCGATTTCTCTGAAATCAGGAACGAGCCGACAGGAATATCAGGTTGCATGCCCCCACAGGTGCCGATACGGATTAATTTGAGCTGCCTTTTTTCAGGCCTCTCTTGCCTCGTTTTCAGATCAATGTTGGCCAGGGCATCCAGTTCATTGATGACAATGTCAATGTTGTCAGAACCGATGCCTGTCCCTACAGCCGA
>JAUZOU010000573.1 GCA_030706285.1 Bacteroidota bacterium | reverse complement strand
TATTGTGTCACAGTGCTGGACAATCTGTCTCCCCAGATACATGGTAATGATCCGTCGGTCGATTCCCCGCTGTACCTTTCGATAGTAGATAAAGTCCGTTTCATCAAAGGATCGGTGACGTCCCGTGAAGACTGGGAAAAAGCCTTGGAAGATCAGGATGCGGTGATCCATCTGGCAGCGGAAACCGGAACAGGGCAATCCATGTATCAGATTCAGCACTATATTGATGTTAATGTCGGCGGAACGGCCCTTTTACTGGATATACTGGCCAACAGGAAATATTTGGTTAATAAATTGATAGTAGCCTCATCCAGAGCAATTTATGGCGAAGGGAAATACCGTTGCCCGAAGCATGGAGTCGTGTATCCTGTCGCCAGGCTGGATGACGATATGGCAGCCGGTGATTTTTCCTGCAAATGTCCGGTTTGCCGCCGGGAAGTCGAATTGCTTCCGACGACCGAAGACAGTTTGCTGCATCCGACTTCTGTTTATGGCATTGCCAAACAGACTCAGGAACAATTGGTGCTGACGGTCGGGCAATCGTTGGGTATCGCCGCCGTGGCCTATCGTTACCAGAACGTATATGGCCCAGGACAATCATTATCCAATCCGTATACCGGCATCCTTTCCATCTTTTCAACACGCATCAAGAACGGTAAGGACATCAATATTTTCGAGGATGGAAAGGAAACACGTGACTTTGTTTACATTGATGATGTAGCAGAAGCCACCATTCTGGGTCTCGAGCGGGAAGAAGCCAACGGCGAAGTGTTCAATGTTGGGACAGGTGTGCTCACCGATGTCATGACGGTGGCTCAAACATTGTGCCGGAACTACGGAATTAACGTGCCGCTGACTATTTCAGGAAATTACCGGCTGGGAGATATCCGGCATAATGTAGCCGATATTACTAAGATCCGGGAAAAGCTTGGGTTTGAACCTGAATGGGATTTTGAAAGGGGCATGGCCGCTTTTACCCGGTGGGTTAATGACCAGGCCGTCCAATGTGACAAATACGAACAGTCTCTTCAGGAAATGAAAGAAAAAGGGTTGTACAAATGACTCCACTTATAGGCATAGTCACGGTGCTGTATAATAGCGAAGCTGTCCTGCCGGACTTTTTCGCTTCACTGAACGATCAGTCGTATCAGCCGATTGTGCTGTACGTGGTCGACAACCACTCACCTGATTGTGCACTTGCCGTCTCATCCAGACTAGCGGAAACGAGCCGGTTCCGGACAGTGGTCATCGCGAACAGCGAAAACTACGGAGTGGCCAAAGGAAACAACATTGGTATTCAACGGGCCCTTGGCGATGGGTGTGATTTGGTATTGCTTTCCAATAACGATGTCACGTTGGAAAAAGACACGATTGAGAAACTACTGGATGGGTTGATCGCTCATCAGGCAGACTTGGCAGCGCCGAAAATCTATTATGCCGGAACGAAGCAGTTCTGGTGTGCCGGAGGATCGTTTCATAAGCGGTCAGGTCTGAATCTGCACAGAGGATTGCACCAGCCGGATACGGGCCAGTATCAAAGAGACGAGTTAATGACATTTGCGCCGACTTGTTTCCTGCTTATCCGCCGCGATGTATTTGAAAAAGTCGGGCTCATGGATGAACGTTATTTTGTCTACTGGGACGATACCGATTTCGTTTACAGGGCTGTTATGAAACAGCACCAAACGCTATGGTACATTCCGGCTTCGGTGGTTCATCATAAGGAAGGAACCTCCACCGGTGTACTGAGCGATTTTTCCATCCGGTTTCAGTACCGCAACCTGGTTTATTTTGCCTTGAAAAATTATTCCAGGCCTTATGCTGAATATGTGATTGTTTATAATATAGCTTTGCACATTGTACGCAATCTGTTCAGATGGCCTATGGCCAAATGGATGTTATGAATGAAATCATTCAAGGAAGGATTAAACTGTTATAGTCATGCCGGTCTATAATTTTTCATAT
>JAUZOU010000572.1 GCA_030706285.1 Bacteroidota bacterium | reverse complement strand
CGTCTTTCGGTGACACATTATCCATCGTAAACCGGCCGTTTTCGTCCGTTACGACCGATACATTTTTACTGATCACTGCGACTCTGGCAGCACTGATCGGTTTTTTTGTCCCAGCATCACGTACGATACCAGAAATCGTCTCAGCTCCGGCATATCCGGAGATTGTCAGAATTCCCGAAACCAGCAAAAATTTGATAAGGCTTTTAATGGACAAATCCCTGTTCATATGTTTAATTTTCATGATTCGTTTCATATGCTTAACTGTGTTTTTCTTCATTATTGAACAGGTTCAAGAATGATGCAATCAATACGTATCTTCCTGTTGTAAGCGGCCAACTCTGCCGATGAGACACCCGCAGCATTTTCAACTTTTAGATAAACAGATGTATATCTCTTGTCTTTAAATATGACATCATGATTTTTAGTAAGACCTGTAATGACGCTTTGTGTTGAATTAACCATATCCGTCTGATCGACGATATTGCAGAACGGGAACTCAACGTTCTCAGCAACCAACATCTTTGTCATGTTATTAGGATTCGTCACCAGGTTTTTGCCCAAAAGCGATGTCGCTACTTTTCCATCACTGCGAGTATAGGCCAAATAAAAATTCACTTTATACGGCCTGTGATCTGTTGTATCTACAATAGCCGTCGGAACGAAGACTACATAAATATTGTACTTCGCTGACAGTGTATTTGGAATTGGAAAAGTCACATATAGTTGCGAGAATAGACTGGATGACTGTGGATCACAAGCAATGTAGTATCCATCTGACACATCCATTTTACTACCGATACTCGAGATAGCATTGATGGTATAGTTTGACTTTTGTCCGGTCGTTTCACTGAAGGTCTCTGCTTCTACACGAATTTCCTTAAACCATGAGTCCGCCGGATTATGCCATAGCTGACTTGTTCTATAAGCATAGCCGTTACTTAGCACATATTGCTCACTTCCCATGAATAAGGAATCAGGATGTAAAAATTTATGCCCATATGTCGAATACAATGCCCCATCTGCAAGTGGTGGAGTCAACCGTTTTCTGAAAACGAGGTCCCGGGCAATCGTCCATTTCGTATTGGCCATTTGTGCTCCAATGCCGCCATCTTTCTCCAACGTTTTGTAGAAAGGCGAAATCCTATCATAAGCACCATTCCAAGCACTGTTGTCCGGTATGATCGTTGTGTAAATGCTATCTTCCACATTCATGTCTCCCAGATAGGTTAGCATTTTATTGGTTGTCTTAAAGACAGAATCCACAAAAATGCCATCCTGATAGCTCTTCGACACATCCAGTGTCGATTTGAACAACGACTGTGCATAGGCTTGTATCGAATCGATGCCTGATGCATAGAGGATATGTTCCCACAGGTTCAACCGGTATGGAACATTTGCTGTCAGTGTATGCAGAATGCCGTTTTGTGCACTCACATCTGAAGTCTGTAACTTCACTCCTCCGAACAAGTAATCGCTGCCGCTTTTGATAAACGGGAACAGCTTGCCGTTCAGCATGCGGATATTGTTACCAACAGCTTTTGACACAGGGCATGAATAATGTGCAATATGGTTTTTCACAATGTTTCTCACTGCCGCCGTATCTTCCATAGTCAGAGCGAGCAATGATAATGTTCCATCTGTCGATGACCAGGATTCATTTGACGGTGCCCAGACCGTGTACGGGGACGACTCGTTCAAAACCTTGTCGTAACCCGACATCTTAAGCATGTTAGCAAAAATGCTCAGATCGGGCTGCGCTTGTATATAATCAAATAAATACAAATCGCTTTTACCACCCGCAGCCGAATTGTAGTGCGCATCCCAGTCATCCGTGCAGGAAATCGCCGTGAAACCAGCCAAAACAAAGACCAGGACAGGGCGCATATACGTTTTCAAATTCATAATTACAGTATTATTGGCCTAAATTTTAACATCATCAATAAATATCCTCCGACTCAATACAACT
>JAUZOU010000571.1 GCA_030706285.1 Bacteroidota bacterium | reverse complement strand
AGGTAAGGGCATCGTTATCAGGATCGGCGGAAGTTGAACCATCAAGAGTTACCATCGCTCCTTCATTGGCTGTCTGGTCTATCCCGGCATTGGCTGTCGGGACTTTATTCACCTGTTTCACAGTTACTACCACCTGATCGGCTGGGGAATCTGTCGTACCATCATTAACCACAAGGCTGAATGTATACAAAGTATCCTTGGTTACCTCCGGAGCTGTGAACGTTGGTTTGGCGGCTGTCGTTGAACTAAGGGTGACGCCAGCCGGAGCTGTCCATTTATAGGTCAGGGCATCGTTGTCAGGATCGGCGGAAGTTGAACCATCAAGAGTTATCGTCGCTCCTTCATTGACTGTCTGGTCTATCCCGGCATTGGCAACAGGAAGATGATTCAATCGTTGAATAGTAACAATCCCATTTTTGGGAGCATACAAAATACTTTTAGAATTTGCATCGCTCATCATCGAATTACTAAAAGCCAAATTATATGTTCCAGGCAATGAACTCATTTCAGCCTTAAAAGGAATATTGAGCACGGCGCCGGAACTCCCCGTAAAAGTCTTTTGCCCAGGGCTGTAAGCCAATATCCGCATAGAAGTAGATGAAAGAGCAACAGCCGATAATACATGATCCTGCTTACGATTGGTCAATGCAACAGCATTCAAATCAGGCGTAAGCCCTACAGGATAGCTCAGATCAAACTGAAAAGCCACAAATGGCTCTCCATTCTCAATCTCCACAGAAACATTTTTGCTTTCTCCCTGTATAAAACCAACCGTCGATATCTGAAAATAATTCGGTGTGAATGCATTTCCGGATAGCTGAACGGTAAAAGGGTTCTCATCCGGATCGTCACTAATAATTTTCATCGTTCCTGTGACAGCTCCTTCGGTGGTTTTGGAGAACGCTACCGGCAAATCCAAATAAGCGGATGGCTGAATTGTAACGGGAAACGGTTGACTACTCCTGAAATAATCATTAGCAAACATCAACTGTGTGATGGTCAATGGCTCCTGGCCGTAATTGCTGATTCGAAGAACCTGGTTTCCTGTTGATGAAATAGCCACATCACCAAATGCAAGTTGTGTCGGAGCATCGATATCCGGTGAAGTTATTACAAGTTGTCCATTATAAGAGGCAGAAAGGATATTCTCCCCGGCAGCATTGGCTAAAACAACATTTTTTATTTCAATCGGATAATAACCAGCCGTACCTTTTAGCGAAAAATCCAAACTGAGCACTTTGCCATTGTTTCCGGTAAAGTTTTTATTGCCCGACGAAAAGACCAATACGCGCAACGTTTGGCTATTCAGTTGATTGACCGAAATTGTATGATCCTGTGAACGAAATAATTGCGCTGATCCTGAAGTATAAGTCATAGGTTGCGGTATGACAAGATCAAACTGTACCCCTGTAAAGTCCTCCATATTGTTCAACGTAAAGTCCAGTTTACCGGAAGAAGATGAAGCCCCAGTAATACTTCCTGTATGGATCTCATTGACCGCATAAGCAATAGCATTCAAAGTAACAGTAGAAGCGGACTGGTCCGGATCATTACTACCAATCAGCAATTGCTTAGCCAAGGTTCCTTTAGCTGTTGGTTTATGCACAACAGTAATATTCCGATTACCGTTTGGGCTAATCGTAAAAGGTATCGCTTCTGTTGTTGAAAATTGAGCATCGTTAAAAGTCAAACTGCTAATTGTAAGGTCACTATTTCCTTCATTGGTAATCTGAACCGTTTGTTCTGCAGTAGTGCCAAGCGGAACCCGACCAAAATCAATACCCGTAGTCGATACCTTTATATTAGGAGCCAAAACGGTGATAGAACCGTTCGTTGAACTCGTCAGAACATTCTTTGACTGGCTATTACCCAGCATGGGTTGACTTAAAAGCAAACCATATGTAGCTGGAACTGTACATGATTTAAGCCTAAAACTCACCAAAGCTCCGGAATTCCCCAGAAAAGCAGTATT
>JAUZOU010000570.1 GCA_030706285.1 Bacteroidota bacterium | reverse complement strand
TTCGATCCTGAATATGTAGAGACTGACCGTAAGCAGACGCCGGATTTCCGCCGTTGGGGTGGCGGCAGTTTTACGGCCCAAAATCAACGGCTGGTTTATTGGCCGATGCTGAAAAGCGGAGATTTCGAACTCATGAAATCCCAATTTGACTTCTACCTGCGTAATCTGCGAAATGCGGAATTGCGTTCCGAAGTCTATTGGGGACATAAAGGAGCTGCCTTTACCGAACAGATAGAAAATTTCGGTCTTCCGGTTGCCTTTGAATACGGGTGGAAACGGCCAAACGGATTCGATGCAGGCGTCGAATACAACAACTGGATTGAATACGAATGGGATACAGCCTTCGAGTTTTGCCTGATGATCCTGGATGTCAACCGGTACTCCGGCGAAGATATTACAGCCTATATTCCTTTGATTGAAAGTTGTCTGCGTTTTTACGACGAACATTATCAATACCTTTCTCAGGAACGGACGCCACGGAAGCTGGATTCAGACGGTCATTTGGTGTTGTATCCAGGAACAGCCTGCGAAACATATAAGATGGCCTATAACTCCACCAGCACCATCAGCGGGTTACAGACTGTCTTGAACCGCTTGCTGGAATTGGACAGCACCTACCTGACGACTGAGAGCCGCGCCCACTGGAAAGAAATGCTAACGCGCATTCCGCCCATCAATTTCCGTGACATGAACGGTCATAAAGTGATTGCGCCGGCCAAACTATTCGAACGCATCAATAACATAGAAATTCCACAATTGTATCCGGTCTTTCCTTACGGCATCTACGGCATTGGCAAGCCGGATCTGGAGGTTGCCCGGGATACCTGGAAATACGGTGTTGAACGGCCCGAACAAAAAAATTACGTGAGTTGGCATCAGGATAACATATTCTGTGCCAGGCTTGGGCTTACGGAAGAGGCAGCCGAATTGACCATTCGGAAACTGGCCGACGCTGATCGCCGGTTTCCAACTTGGTGGGGACCCGGACACGATTGGGTGCCCGATCATAACTGGGGTGGTTCAGGCATGATCGGATTGCAGGAAATGTTAATGCAAACGGACGGATATCATATCTACCTGTTCCCTTCCTGGCCGAAAGACTGGGATGTCACGTTCAAACTGCATGCCCCCTACAATACCACCGTAGAAGCGACATTGAAACACGGCAAAATTGACCATGTCACCGTGTTGCCTGAATCCAGAGCCAAGGATGTAACCATTATGCTTCAACAGCCTACGGATTCAATCCATTGACAATAATATGAATACCTTTGCTGCGATTGATTTTGAAACGGCCAACAGAAATCCGGCCAGTGTTTGCAGTGTCGGCCTGGTTTTTGTTGAAAACGGAGACGTGGTGGACTCATTCTATCGTCTGATTCGTCCGGCACCAAACTACTACAGCTATTGGAATACCAACATTCACGGTCTGACGTATCAAGACACCGAAAATGCGGCTGAGTTTCCCGACATTTGGTCACAGGTATCTTCCAGACTGGAGGGGATGACGCTGGTTGCGCACAACAGCCCCTTTGATGAAGGTTGTCTGAAAGCGGTTTTTGCGTGGTACGACCTGGCCTACCCGGGTTACCCGTTTCAGTGCACGTGCCGTGCTTCCAGAAAAGCGTTCCCCCTTTTGCCCAACCACAGGCTGGAAACAGTTTCACGTCATTGTGGCTATGACCTGAAAAACCACCACAACGCTCTGGCTGATGCGGAGGCATGCGCCAGGATCGCTATGATGGTTTTCAACTGATCTTTTCAGGTCGTTAGTTTTTCAACGCGTCAATGCTGCAAACTTTTTGCCATACTCGACACATTGGTCCTGAAGGGGTTTATCCGGCCGCCAATTGGCTGATATCGGCTCAAGGATCAACTCAAAGCCAGCTTCTTTCAACCCGTCCTGAATAATTTTGGAAGACACGTCGTGCCAGCCATACGTCCCGAAACTGGCAGCCTTTTTGTTTTTGAACT
>JAUZOU010000057.1 GCA_030706285.1 Bacteroidota bacterium | reverse complement strand
TGGGAATGGATGAAAGCCAATATCCCATTTTTCGATTGTCCGCAGGATAATTTTCTGGAACTGTATTATTACCGTTGGTGGACTTACCGCAAACACATCGAGAAGACTCCGGCCGGCTATGCGATCACGGAATTTCTGGTGCCTCGTTCTTACGCTGACCGGTACAATTTGATTTCGTGTGCTCTGGGACATCATATCTATGAAGGTCGTTGGTTGCGTGATAAGACATACCTGGATCAAGCCATCAACATCTGGTTCAGAGGGAACGATGGAAAGCCCATGAACAAACTGCACAAATTCAGCAGTTGGGTACCGGATGCTGTCTATAACCGCTTCCTGGTGAACGGTGATACGGCTTTTGTCCGTAATTTGTTCCCGGATCTGGAACAGGAATACCGGTATTGGGAGACTCATAACCGGTTGCCGAACGGACTTTACTGGCAGGAAGACGTCAAAGACGGGATGGAAGAATCGATCAGCGGGGGCAGGGGTAAAAAGAATGCCAGACCGACCATCAACAGTTATATGTACGGCAATGCCACGGCAATGGCCCAGTTGGCAATGCTGTCTGGACAACCTGAAAAAGAAACGGACTATGCTCGAAAGGCTGATACGCTGAAGTACTTGGTACAGAATTTACTTTGGCAACCGTATCAGGCGTTTTTCGAAACAAGGCTCGAAAACGATTCGCTTTGTCAGGTCCGGGAAGCCATCGGCTTTATTCCCTGGTACTTCAACCTGCCGGATAAAGGCTATGAAAATGCCTGGAAACAAGTGGGTGACGAGAACGGTTTTCTGGCGCCCTATGGCCTGACAACAGCCGAAAGAAGAAGCCCATCCTTCCGTTCGAGAGGGGTTGGCAAGTGTGAATGGGACGGAGCTGTCTGGCCTTTTGCCACGTCACAGACGCTGACCGCCATGGCAAATTTATTAAACAACTATTCTCAACCGGTTGTAACCGATTCGTTGTATTTCTCCTTGCTGGAACGCTATGTCGAATCACAGTATCACAGAGGCAGACCTTACATCGGCGAGTATCTGGATGAAGTGACCGGTTATTGGCTGAAAGGGGATGAGGAACGCAGCCGCTATTACAATCATTCAACATTCAATGATTTGATTATCAGTGGATTGATCGGGCTACACCCGAGGCCTGATCATACCTTGTTAATCAACCCGTTGATCCCTGAAGCAACATGGGACTGGTTTTGTCTGGATAAGATTCCTTATCATGGGAAACTGATTTCAATCGTATGGGATAAAACCGGTTTGCATTATGGAAAGGGTAAAGGCTTTCTGATTTTTGTCAATGACACGCTGGCTGGAAGTGCCGGCAAACTTGGACGAATTCGAATCGAATTGAAATGAAACGAGCATGCCCGGACAAAGCGTCCAAACCGGTCATCAGACCGGCAAGTGGTGTATAGCTGGTTTTAATGAAAAAAAGATAGTATCAAATGAACAGTAGAACAAGAGACCTTAAATGGCTTTTTTTATCGGTTTTGTTAATTACCGGCAGTGCCGCTTCCGCACTGACGGTTCAGAAAATGACCTGCAACATGCAGTCAGGTCAACTTATGATGACGGTTGGTACACCGCGCTTCGGTTGGGTATTGATGTCTGATGTCCTTGGCGATGCCCAAAAGGCTTATCAGATTAAAATCAGCAGTACAACTGAAAAAGCTAAAAAAGGCGAAGCTGATGTATGGGACAGTGGTAAAACCAGTTCGGATCAGAGTCAGTTGGTTCAATATACCGGAAAGCCGCTGACGCCTGGCCAGTCCTATTTCTGGACAGTCAGTATTTGGGGCACCAAGAGCAAGCAAACCGGTCAACCGGAAATTGCTTGTTTCAGACTGGCCCCTTCACGTGACCAGCTGGTTGCCGGTTGGATCGGTGCCATCACCAAGGCTGAGAGTCACCTGCCTGATGGCCGTAACTGGCATGTTCCTTCCTTTAAAGAAAAGAAGGTGCAGGATGCCTGGAATGCCATTGATACCCTAGCGTTGAAAAGCATTCAGCTACGTAAGGCTATGACGTTGAAGAAACAGCCGGTTTCAGCCATTGTTTACATCAGTGGATTGGGACAATATGAATTGAGCCTGAATGGACAGAAAGTCGGAGAGTGTGCATTCGATCCCTTGTGGAGCGATTACGATAAAACAGTCTATTATTCAGCCTATGATGTAACGGGCAAATTGGCAAAAGGCCAGAATGTCCTTGGCGTCCTTCTTGGCAATGGCTTTTACAATGCTGTCGGTAACCGTTACAACAAATTATGGGTCAGTTTTGGGCCACCTACCTTATTCCTGCAACTGGAACTGACCTATGCCGATGGATCCAGAGAAACCATCTGCTCCGACCAGAGCTGGCATTATTCACTCAGTCCGATAACCTTTAACAGCCTCTATGGCGGTGAAAGTTACGATGCCCGGCTCGAACAGAAGGGATGGGACAATACGGGCTTTATTGAAAATAAAAGCTGGAAACCGGTTGTCGTGCAGGAAGCTCCACGTGGTGAACTCAGACCGGAAGTAGCTCCTGGTGTTAAAGTGATGAACCATTTTCCCGTCAAATCGGTTAACAAGTTGGCTCCCGGTTCCTATGTGCTCAATATGGGGCAGAACCTTTCCGGCTATCCTCAAATAAAGGTAAAAGGTAAAAAAGGTGATGTCATCCGGTTAACAGTCAGCGAACTGTTGGATAAGGATGGCCGTGTCTCCCAGAAACAAAGCGGCGGCCCTTATTACTTGGAATATACCCTGAAAGGTGAAGGCGAGGAAACTTGGTCTCCGGAATTTACGTATTATGGTTACCAGTACATTCAACTGGACAGTGTCGATCTTTACACAGCCGAACTGGACAGCAAACGGCCACTGGTACTGGACGTACAGTCTTTGTTCGTTCATAATTCAGCCCGGGAGACAGGAACCTTTACTTGTTCCAACAGCATTTATGACAGCGCACATGTTCTGATCCAAAATGCCGTCAAGAGCAATTTCCAGGGCGTATTCACCGATTGCCCTCACCGGGAGAAGCTCGGATGGTTGGAACAGGATTATCTCAACGGTCCCGGGTTGCTGTATAACTATGACCTGACCAACTTTTTGCCGAAATTGGTTCAGGATATGCAGGATGCCCAGCATCCGAACGGCCTGGTGCCGTCCATCGCGCCGGAGTACGTCGTTTTCGGTGACGATTTTTCGGATTCTCCGGAATGGGGTGTTGCTTCCGTCATTGTGCCGTGGCTGTATTATGAGTACTACGGCGATACGACGTTGATCAGAAAAGCCTATCCGATGATGAAGCGGTATGTAGATTACCTTTCCTCCAAGGCGACGAATAACATCCTTTCCTATGGTTTGGGTGACTGGTATGATTATGGTCTTCATCCGGCCGGTTATTCCAAGAATTCACCCATTTCCATTTCTGCTACCGCCCATTATTATTATGGTATCAAGTATCTGGCCCGTGCTGCCAGATTGCTTGGTTATGCGGCCGATTCGCTGACGTACGATTCGCTGGCAACCACGGTGAGAAAATCGTACATCAAACGTTTCTTCGATCCTGAGACAAAGCAATATGGCAACGGAAGTCAGTATTGCAATGCGGTGTCACTGTATATGGGACTTGTGGAAGCAGACTATAAAAAGCCTGTGCTTCTGAATCTTATAAAGGATGTCAGAGAGCATGGTTACCGGCTCACTACCGGTGATATCGGGAACCGCTATCTGTTTCAGACATTGGCCGACAATGGCATGAACGAGGTTATGCACATGATGAACAATCACCACGATGCACCGGGTTATGGCTATCAGCTTCAGTACGGTGTCACGACCCTGACCGAACAATGGGACCCCAAACGTGGTTCGTCCTGGAATCATTTTATGATGGGACAAATCGACGAATGGTTCTACAAATCACTCGCCGGCATTCAGGCCGACATGGACTATCCGGGATTCAAGCATTTCTTTGTGAAACCTGCTTCGGTTGAAGACCTGGCATCGGTCGATGCCTCTTTCGACTGTCTGTATGGTACCATCCGCGTTTCCTGGAAGCGGACTGACAAGTCGTTTGACCTGACGGTAAACGTACCGGTTAATACGACGGCGACGGTGGTTTTGCCAATTGATGTGACGGAGGCAAGATTGAACGGGAAACACGTTGATGTTGTCAACAAGTCTCTCGACATTCATTCCGGTATCAGTCATATTCAACTTGACATTTTGTATTTTTAAGAAACCGAGAAACACTTAATATCTAAATCATACCATTATGAAAAAACAGTTTACCAGATTCAGCTTGACGGCTCTCTTAGTATTCGGTTGTTATAGTCTGGTCATAGCCGGGAATGATAATACCGCGTGGACCATTCCTTATCCGGGAATGATCTGGGATGAAATTCTTTCCGAGAATTTTCAGAATTGGCCGAGTACCAGAACTTATTCTTCCGATCCGTTACAGTGCAATGCCACTGACCGGGCAACCAATTACAATTGGACCAACATTCGCATCAAGCGGACCAGCGGAACATCAGGCTTTAAAGCGAATGTCTATTTGCACAATTGTGAGATCCAGCCGTTCTGCGATACGCAGAGTGGAACATTTTACGCGATTGATACAGCTGTTTACCCCAACGCAGCAAGAGATCATATCGGTCTGACCAATCCGGGTGTATCGGTTGGAAACATCACAGTCCTTGATACAACGACTATCAATGAAGTGCCTTATGACAAGGGCTGGGTGGTGGTCGGTCAGATGATGCACATCGACCTGATCCAATACACCATTTCCAATTTTGGCAACAAACGTGGTTTCAGACTGGAATATTCAAAGGATCAGGGTAAAACCTGGGTGCTGATCCGCAATGAACGAGGAAACAATGTCAATGACACGATCAACTCTACCTCACGGGAAAGCTTGAACAACAGTCCGAAAGGGACGGTCTGGGAAGATCAGATCAGCCTGGATGATGTCATGCTCCGGTTTAGCAGAGCCAATGCCAATGCTCAATTGTTCCGGATACACGATCTGAGAATCTATGGGATCGGGTTGCTGGAAGATATGAATGACGACGCGTTTGAAGCCAATTCCGGCATAACCTGGGGCGAGTGGATGGGCGTCGACAAAACAAAAGCCGGTGAACAGAGTATCCGTTTCTGCAACGGCATTGTCAATTTCTCAGAAGTGCCTGTCTGGTCGAAGGTTTCCAACCTGTATGGTCAAACAGTCAGATCCTATGATGATCAGCAGGTGATCAACCTGACCGATTTACCCAAAGGCGTTTATTTTGTTCGGATGTGCGGTTTGAACGGAAAAACGAAAGCAACAAAGATTTGTCTTTGACCTGCTTTTGACGTGACCTTTTACTAATATCAATTTATATGAAAAACATTCGACTGTTTCTCTCAGAGGGGAAAATGCATCTTGACCGGAACCGGCTCATGTGCCTTCTGATGTGCCTGTTTATGGTTCTTTTGCCGATGACTGCATTGGCACAGGGAAAAATTAAGGTGAGTGGCATTGTGACGGACAACAAAGGTGAAGCCATCATCGGTGCCAGTGTTCATGTTTCCGGCACAACGATGGGCACGGTCACCGACCTGAACGGAAAATTTGAGTTCTCTGCTCCGGCAGGTGCGGATCTCATGGTTTCGTATATCGGGTATATTGCCAAGATGGTTAAGGCAACCGGTTCACCAATGAAAATCGTCTTGTCTGATGATTCAAAAGAACTTGGCGAAGCGGTGGTTGTCGGTTACGGTACCGTAAAACGGGAAAACCTCCTGGGCTCAGTGTCTTCTTTGAGCGGCCAGGAGATAGAAGATATACCCGCCGGCAACCTTTCACAGACATTGGTCGGAAAGCTGGCGTCTGTCAATATCAGCGAAACGACAGGACGCCCCGGTTCGACCACTCCTTTGACGATTCGTACAAGCGGTTCATTCTCAACCGGATCGGATAAACCGTTATTCATTATAAATGGCGTGATTTGTGACTCTCAGGATGAATTTGACATGCTTGATCCCAATCAGATTGAATCCATGTCCATCCTGAAAGATGCCGCCGCCGCCGTCTATGGTGCCAGAGCTGCCGGTGGTGCCGTCATCGTTACCCTGAAAAAGGGGAAGGAGGGGAAGCCAAAAATCAGTTATACCGGGCAGGCCGGATTTACAAATCCGACCTTATTTCCCAAGATGTTGTCTGCTTATGATCAGGGGATCCTGATGAATGAATACAGCAGGGTCGGCGGTATTACGAGTGAGGTTGATTACAGCCTTCCGACCGCCTATACACAGGATGAACTGGAGGCATTCAAGTCATTGGACTACAATTGGGTGGATGCCGTCTGGAAAAATTCCTATCAGGTCAGAAACAACCTCAACCTGAGTGGCGGAACCGATAAGGTGCGCTATTATGTGGGCGGTTCCTTATGGAATGAAACAGGCAATTTTGTCAACATCAATGTCAAGAAGTATTCGATCCGTTCAAGTCTGGAAGCTAGCATTACGTCAGAACTGACTGCAGGTCTGGAACTTAGCACTAGCAACAACGATAAACGGTATCCGTATATGCAGGGTGACAATGAGGACAACATGAACGGCATGTACGGGTTGTTGCTCTATACGCCACGTTGGCAGCCCTATAAATCCGGCGATTTGTATGTGCAAACCGATAATACCAAAAATCCGATTGCTTTGCTCGAATCCGATTGCTATAAGGGATCTCAAAACATGTCAACGGACGTCCTTGCCTCGCTGGCCTACAAACCTAAATTTATACCAGGTCTGACGGCATCGGTCAGGTACAGTTATACAGATGGTCATACCAGTGAAATCCAATATACCTCTCCCTACACAATCTGGGCGTTCGAACGGTACGGAACCAATAGCCATCTGTACAACCTGGCTGCACCGACAACCTCTAGTCTTAGAAACACGGGGGATAATGAACGTCTGATGATGGACTACGGGAAATCCAACAGTTATCAGCTTAATGCCAGCCTGGTTTATGACAGATTATTTGGCAAGCATCATGTATCCGGTATGTTCAATTATGAACAAAGTGAAAACAAAGGCAGCAGTGTCTCCCTCCGGAAAGTCGATCAGCAAATACCGGGGCTTCAGGTGATGGATGCTTATAAAACAGTCGACCTTGCCTCTTCAACTTTAGCCAATGCCGGACGATTGGGCTTTATCGGACGCCTGAATTACGATTATGACGGCAAGTACTTGTTCGAGAGCAGTTTCCGTGAAGAAGCTTCTGTCAAATTCGCTTCTGGAAATCAGTGGGGCTTTTTCCCTCAGGCCGCATTGGGATGGCGTATTTCTGAAGAACCGTTTTTCAAGGATCATGTTTTTTTCATGGATTACCTGAAGTTACGGGCTTCAGCGGGGTTGCTCGGGCAGGACAATGGTCTTGGCAATTATGAATACCTGCTGTCATATGGTATTGCTGATGGACAGTATTTTGGTACCGGAACAGATGCCGGAATGGCCAATGGATTGACTGTCAATAAGAACGGACTGGTTACCAAGGGCGTCACCTGGGAAAAGACCTCGACGTACAATGTTGGTATCGATACGAAATTCCTGAACAACAAACTGGATTTTTCCATTGATGCTTATTTCAAGCATACCTGGGACATCTTTGATAATGCCAGCGTCACCTATACGGACATAGTCGGAACCAGTGGTTCCAGTATTCCAAAAATCAACAGTGGGATCGTTAACGCGTGGGGAACGGATATTGAGGCCGGATATACCGGAAAAATCAGTGATGATGCCAATTATACCATTAAAGGCAACTTTTCGTGGGGTGACAATAAAGTCATCCGCAGGCAGCAGGACGTTGCCTATAAGGGAACATACGCCTGGTATGAAGGTCATTCGACCAACGTCGGAGAATATGGGTACAAGATTGATTACAGTTACAGCAAAACCGGCATTTTCCAAAACCAGGACCAGGTGGACGCTTATCTGTCAGATCATCCGGGTATGACTTTCTGGGGTGAGACGCCTGCTGTCGGTATGCTGATCTTTAAGGATGTAGCCAGAGCCGGTGATAAGGCGAAAGGTGAAACCTATTATGTCAATCAAAAGGATGGAATTGTTAATGAATATGATATGGTTCCGTTGGCTAAAAAAAGCGGAACGCCTTTTGCTTATGGCTTTTCCCTGGGTGCTTCCTATAAAACGCTCCGTATGGATGTTACGTTCACGGGCGGATGGGGCGGCTACACCATTATGCATAAATCGGAGCGGACTGGTCCCTATTATGATGACACAAACAATGGCATGATCGTTAATGCGTTAAGCTACTGGAAAGACAGTTGGACTGTCAACAATCAGGATGCAGCCTATCCGAGTATTGTTTATAAATCGCTGAATCAACAACCGTCTGAGTTTTGGATGAGGTCTGCCAGTATCCTGAGAATGAACAACATCAATCTTTCCTATAGTTTACCGAGAAATTTACCGATGATTGGTGCCATTCCTTTTACCCGGTTGTTCATGACCTGTACCAATTTGCTGACGCTTTACAGCGACTTTAAGTACAAAGACCCCAATCTGGCGAGATATTACGATTATCCTCTATTGAGGACGGTCAATATAGGCTTGAATCTATCTTTATAATACTGCCATGAAGATGAAAAAGAATACGAGTATGTTGTTGTCTGTATCCCTGCTGTTAATGGTGCTATATGGGTGTATGGACGTTATTGATAAAGCTGATCCTCAATCTGCAGGTTCTTATATCTGGGATAATACCGATATGGCGACGCTATACCTGGACAAGTTGTATCTGGACAATTTGCCCGGTGCAGCCTGGGGCGGAAATATGAACGATACGGAAGAAGCCTACGGGTTGGGCATTTCAAGTTCAAAATGCCTGTACGGCAAAGCTGACATCAATATGTCGGTCGTCTATTCCGATGACTGGTGGTCAAAGCTTCGCCGCATCAATATCATGATCACTGAAATGACCAATGAAAGCAACTTGTCAGAAACGCTTAAGAACCAATTGCTTGGACAAGCCCGCTTTCTTCGTGCCATCAAGTATTGGGAGCTGGTAAGGGTCGTTGGTGGCGTGCCCATTTTAGCCAAACCGCTTGATCCGTTGATGGATGAGTTGGATGTGCCTCGTTCGTCGACGGCTCAATGTATTGCATTCATCACGGCCGACCTTGATTTTGCAGCGAAAGTGCTGCCGGCGCGTTGGGAAAAAACCGATGCGGACTTTGGAAGGTTAACCAGCGGTGCGGCGATGGCTTACAAGGGCCGGGTGTTGATGAGTTTCGCCAGCCCGATGTTTTGTGAAAGAGATTCCTTTACAGGAGATAACGGTACTTTCATTGCAGCCTATAACATTCCGGATGCTTCTTTGAAGGCGAGATGGGAAGCAGCCTACACGGCCAATAAAATCGCTTATGATAGTCTGCTCGCTAATGGTTACGGGTTAATGAGCAATTTTGGGAATATATTCACCACACCGGCCGTTTCAAATCCGGAGGCTATTATGGTTAGTTTATATACAGGCAAAAATTATACCCATAATTGGGAGTCTGTCATAAGGCCTTCCTCAGGAGGTGGGGCCGGAGATTATGTCAATCCGACCTGGAATCTGGTTAAGGCTTTTCCGATGATAAACGGCAAACGTATCGATGAGGCTGGTTCAACCTATGATTCGTTGTATTATTGGATAAACAGAGACCCCCGCTTTTATTATACGATAGCCTATAATGGCGGTACATGGAATTTTGCCGGGTCAACCTCCAGGAAGCAATGGAGCTATTATAAGACAGCTGAAGAAGGTTCCCGCATTCCGGTTTCCGGATTTTACTGCCGCAAAGCGTCCGATCCGACCTTAACCAAAGACAACTTGTCAAAAGGCTCAATAGCCTGGATTGAAATCCGCTTTGCAGAAGTGGTGCTCAATCTGGCGGAATGTGCCAATGAATTGTATAAACTGGATGGCTCGCATGCCGGTGAAGCGGCTTCATTGATTGGGTTACTTCGTGCAAGGGCAGGTATTGAAGCAGGTGATGGGTTTTACGGAATTTCCAGTTCCACTCCTGCCGGATTCGGATCCTACGGTGAATACATGCTGGATGTCATCATGAATGAACGTCAGGTGGAACTTGCCTTTGAGAACCAGCGCTATTGGGATTTAAGACGCCGAATGATGTTTACCCGTGACCTGACGTCCAGAACTCATAAGTTGAATGGGATGAAACGGACAGGATTGAGATTATATACTCAAAAACTGACAGAACAGGGGCTGGCTGAATTTGCCGCCATCAAGGATACGCTGACGTTGACAAAGAGCAATTATTATACATATTTCAGGGTTGCCGGCATCAAAGTGTTTGACTATGATGCAACGGCTGGTATTAATGGTCTCCATTATTTGTCAGGTTATTATTTTGCACCGATTCAGACATCCATGTTTTCCAATTCAACCGCGTTGAAGCAGACCATCGGATGGGGATACGGCACATTTGATCCACTGGCAGAGTGAGCCGATTTCTTATAGGATTAACGTCAAATGAAACGAGTATGTCAGAATCAGGCACCCAAGCAGACGATCATCGGCATGCGGCGTTGTATTTGTCTTAAAATTAAATAGTATCAGATGAATAGAAAAAACTGTTTTGTGGCGTTTCTGTTGACCAGTTTGATGGTCGCCACGGCAAATGCGGCGGCTCCAGCTTTTCCGACGGCAGAAGGGTATGGTAGGAATGCTACCGGGGGACGAGGTGGCAAAGTCGTTGAAGTAACCAATTTGTTGGATGATGCCAATGGCACGACAGAAGGTAGTTTCCGTTGGGCATTGAAGCAATATTCGACCTCTCCGCTCACCGTTGTGTTCAGGGTATCCGGATTAATTCAGTTGGTAGCGGACATCCGGTGTAGCCGGACTGCCGGAACGACCATTGCCGGTCAGACAGCCCCCGGTGACGGCATTTGCATTCGAGGTGGCAAGTGTAATTTTGGAGGAAGTAGCAATCTTGTAATCAGGCATATGCGTTTTAGGATAGGGCTAAAGGGTGACACGGCTTTTTTAGCGGGCGGTTCCGTAGGAATAGAAAATTCCAGCAACTGGATCGTTGATCATTGTACCTTCGGCTGGTCAGGCGAAGAAAACATGACCATCTATGACAACAACAATACGACCATTCAGTGGTGTTTGCTGCATGAAGGACTGTATGCTTGCGGCCATGCGAAAGGAGCCAGAAGCTATGCCGCCCAGTGGGGAGGTCAGACAGCCACGTTCCATCATAACCTGCTGGCACACAATAACAACCGGACGCCCCGCTTCAACGGAGCCAGAAGCAATGATCTTGATGTCCTGGTTGATTATGTAAACAATGTCGTTTACAATTGGGGAAAACCTAATTCCTGTTATGGCGGAGATATTACCAATAAAGCGCATCGGGCAAACCTGGTCAACAATTATTACAAACCTGGTCCCGCCAGACCTGGCTCAGAGGATTCTTATTTTGTCCAGTCATCCTATCTATCGACTCAGGGAACGGCAAAAGTT
>JAUZOU010000569.1 GCA_030706285.1 Bacteroidota bacterium | reverse complement strand
TTCGATGAATATTTTCAGGTCATCCCATTTTTCCTCGAACTGAGTTCTGTCGTTCTTGAAAATTTCAAACAACCGGTCGGCAACCTTTTTGGTGATATGACTTGAAATCTTGCGAACATTGGAGTCGCTTTGCAGATAAGATCTGGAAACATTCAACGGAATGTCAGGAGAGTCGATCACGCCATGCAGCAACGTCAGGAAATCAGGTACAATGCCTTCAACGGAGTCTGTCACATACACCTGATTGCAGTAGAGTTGGATCTTATTCTTCTGTATTTCAACACTGTTCTTGATTTTCGGGAAATACAGGATACCAGTCAGGTTAAAGGGATAGTCCACATTCAGATGAATGTTGAACAACGGATCTTCAGCCATCGGGTACAGATCATGGTAAAATTTCTTGTAATCTTCTTCTGTCAGTTCAGAGGGTTTGCGTGTCCAGGCCGGTTTGATATCGTTGATCTGATTATCTTCAGCCGTTTCAATCTGTTTGCCATCCTTCCATTCTTTTTTCTTGCCAAAGATGATCGGAACCGGCATGAACTTGCAGTATTTGTGCAACAGTTCGCTGACTTTGCTTTCCTCCGCAAAATTCTTATTCTCATCATCGATGTGTAAGATGATATCTGTACCACGATCCTCTTTCTCAGCTGGTTCCATTGTGTATTCAGGAGAACCGTCGCAAATCCATCGAACGGCCTCAGAACCTTCCTTCCACGATTTGGAAACAATTTCGACTTGTTTGGACACCATAAAGGTGGAATAGAATCCTAAACCGAAATGCCCTATAATGGCATTGGCGTCATCTTTGTATTTTTCCAGAAATTCCTCTGCACCTGAAAAGGCAATTTGATTGATGTATTGGTCTATTTCCTCAGCCGTCATTCCAATACCCCGGTCGGAAACGGTCAATGTCTGTGCCTTTGGATCAACTGAAATCCGTACGGCCAGATCACCTAGTTCCCCCTTGAATTCACCGACGGAAGCCAGTGTACTTAGTTTCTGAGTGGCATCTGTGGCGTTGGAAACAACCTCGCGAAGAAATATTTCATTATCGCTGTACAAGAATTTTTTAATAATGGGGAAGATGTTGTCTGTCGTTACCCCGATTTTTCCTTTTTGCATATATTCGTTTAATTTTGAATGATTGTTAGCCATCGGTTTTGCCGGTTCAGGCAAGACCTATATTGTATGTCCTCTTTGACAACAATAAACTAGCAAAAAAAATGCCGGAGTGAAGAACTCTGACATTTTTTCATTTATATTAAATACCGTGACAAAATGGCTGTCATACCGGTTGATCGTTAATCAAGCGGCGAATCTTTTCGCCGGACTCATCCAAAGAAACCGTAATACGATCTCCAGGCTTCAGGGTTCCTCCCAATATGAGTTCAGCCAATTCATCTTCCAGGTATTTCTGTATGGCTCTTTTTAAAGGACGCGCTCCAAACTGTACGTCGTATCCTTTTGAAGCAATGAACGATTTGGCTTCAGGAGTGACGGTGAGCAGGAAACCGAGTGATTCAACACGTTGATAGAAGGCATCCAGTTCAAGATCTATAATTTGCAGCAGCGACTCTCTGGATAATTGGTCGAATTGAATCACATCATCGACCCTGTTCAGAAATTCAGGTGCGAATGTCTTACTCAAGGCTTTCTGTATAACGCTTTTCGAATAGTCGCTGCCACCGGTTCCAAGTTGATTGCTGAAACCTATGCCTTTGCCAAATTCCTTTAACTGACGCGTTCCGACATTTGACGTCATGATCAGGATGGTATTCTTAAAATTGATCATACGGCCGAGGCTATCGGTCAGACGCCCTTCGTCCATAACCTGAAGCAATAAGTTGAATACATCAGGATGCGCTTTTTCGATCTCATCCAGCAAGATAACCGAATAGGGCTTGCGACGCACTTTTTCCGTCAGTTGACCGCCCTCTTCGTAGCCAACATATCCAGGAGGCGCTCCGACAAGTCTTG
>JAUZOU010000568.1 GCA_030706285.1 Bacteroidota bacterium | reverse complement strand
GGGGGAACCAGTTATCTGCAAAAGGATCAGCAACAATATTTGAAAAATAATGGGTATCAGGTACAGTTGAATAATCTGACAGCTCTTCGGACGTTCGATGGTAATAAGGTTTGGAGCCTCTTTGGGAAAGAGGATATACCCTATGACATTGATCGCAATCAGGATTCTTTCCCTTCTCTGGAAGAAATGACAACCAAAGCCATCACGACGTTGTCAAAAAATGGAAACGGCTTTTTTCTGATGGTGGAAGGCAGCAAGGTAGACTGGGCCGCTCATGCCAATGATCCTATTGGGATGGTTACTGATTTTTTGGCTTTTGACAAAGCGTGTAAAGTGGCGCTGGATTTTGCAAAAAAAGACGGACATACCGCTGTGCTGATTTTACCTGACCATGGAAACAGTGGTATCAGTATTGGTGTGAACCGGCTGCCTGGTTATTCGAAGCTGACAAAAGACCAGTTGTTCGGACACTTGATCAACTATGAGCGGACGTCTGTCGGATTGGCCGCCCTCATTAAAGCAGCAGACCATTCACAGGTGAAGGACCTTGTCAGGCAATATGCTCACCTTAATTTATCCGATAAACAGCTTGAATTAATCGACCAGTCCAATGATTACGATAAGAGTCCAATCACGGTAGAACAACGAAAGAAAGGACCGGCTCTGTCAAGCCTACTGGCAGAAATCATGACAGATTCCACCGGATTCGGTTTTACAACCCATGGGCACACAGGTGAAGA
Organism: Bacteroidota bacterium; assembly: GCA_030706285.1. Classification (GTDB taxonomy): domain Bacteria; phylum Bacteroidota; class Bacteroidia; order Bacteroidales; family UBA1402; genus UBA8389. Next base: position 1,242 of record JAUZOU010000568.1, on the reverse strand, counting down.
AGTCTTTATGGCTGCTTATCATCCTCAACATGCCATTCCGACAGGAGTCCGGTTTAATGTGGAAATCAACGACTATCTTTGCCAATGGTTGAAAATCGGACACAAATTGCCGGAATTGACTTCTACCTATTTTGCCAAGCATTCGGAGGTGTTTAAAGGCATGTCTTATACATCGGATACGACTGTCCCATCCGGACATCCGGTTCTTACTGTCAAACACAATGGGAATACCCTGAAAGTCACCGACGATTCCAATGTGGTAAACCTGAACGGTAAAGATATACAGCTTAATACAGTTGTTGTATACGTGGATAAAAACCAAACGTATTATCTACCGGAGAAATTGGCCAAATGGCTCAATTAACGTTTGTTGTTCATGAATAGCTTTTTCTGCAGACTGCTTTTGCTGTCAGTCTCCTTTTGCATTGGCTCTGGCGTCTTTGCCAGTGATTTAATAGTTGATTTCAGGCGGCCTTCCATGAAGTACCGGCCTCAGCCGCTGTATTTCTGGAATGATTCTGTGGTAGCGGATACCGTTGCCAGGCAGATGACTTCTTTTTGTTTTCATGACGGTTATGGAGGTTTTGCGGTGGTTGGCTATGGAAGCAGGCTCAAACCTGGTTATTTAAGCGATGCTTATTTCAGACTTTATGGGAAAACGCTGGCTAAAGCCAGAGAGCTCGGCCTTTCCATGAGTCTGTATGATGAATTCGGTTTTCCGAGCGGAAGTGCCGGAGCAATCAATGCAGATACGATCCCTCGTTTCAAGCAGCGTTATCCGCAGATGACGTTGAAAAGGCTGGAAAAAACCGAAGAAATAGTAACTGGACCAGGTGTTTTATACCGGCGAATACCAGCAGGCACCATTATGGCTGTTGTCGGTATGGATACTGTCACTCATGTCCGGTACGACCTGGCTCCAAATGTGTATGCCAATCGACTGAAATGGCACATGCCATCAGGCCATTTCAAGTTGTTCTTTTTTTATCTCGTACCTGATGAGGAGCCCATTGTCGACTATCTGGATCCGGCAGCTGTGAATTGTTTCATTGACATGACGCACCAGGCGTATTATGATCGGTTCAAGAGCTATTTCGGATCGGTCATCAAACGGAGCTTTTTTGATGAGCCGACCCTGTACAGAGCTAAAGGACGTATGTGGACACCGGCATTCAATGATAAGTTTGTCAAGAAATATGGTTTCAGTCCTGCCACCCTTTATCCGGCCCTGTGGTATGATAT
>JAUZOU010000567.1 GCA_030706285.1 Bacteroidota bacterium | reverse complement strand
TAGAAAACCGGCCTTTGAATGAGAACAGATGGCATTATACGTTTCCGAATCGCTTCTTCCCGGATTATTACCAGAGTGATGGTCTTGGCTTCTTTGAGTATTTTCAGCTCTGTGAGGATCTGGGGGCTCAACCACTGCCTGTCTTGAATGTAGGCATGATTTGTCAGTTCCAGAATGATGGATCTGAATGTCAGGTACCAGTCAAAGAGCTTGGCCCTTTTATTCAGGATGCGCTGGATTTGATTGAATTTGCCAATGGCCCGGTTTCTTCAACCTGGGGTAAAGTCAGAGCCGATATGGGACATCCGGCTCCATTTGGTCTGAAATACTTGGCAGTCGGAAACGAACAATGGGGAACCTTGTATCCGGAACGTCTGGAACCGTTTGTCAAGGCCATTCGTGCCAAATACCCGAACATACAGATTGTTGGTAGTGCAGGCCCGTCGGCAGAAGGAAAGCAATTTGATTTCTTGTGGCCTGAAATGAGGCGCATTAAGACCGACCTCGTCGATGAGCATTATTACAAATCACCGGATTGGTTTTTCAAAAATGCTACCCGTTATGATAACTATGACCGTAAGGGGCCGAAGGTGTTTGCCGGAGAATATGCTTCCCACGATCAGTCTGCCAACCTGGCAAACGATTTTCTGTCAGCGTTGTCTGAAGCGGCCTTTATGACCGGTCTTGAACGCAATGCCGATGTCGTTCGTCTGGCAACTTACGCGCCGTTGTTTGCTCATGTGGATGCCTGGCAGTGGAAGCCAGACTTGATCTGGTTCGACAATCTGCGTAGCATGAGGACGCCTGACTGGTATGTTCAGCAACTGTACAGCCGTTTTAAGGGTACGAATGTAGTGCCGGCACTATCTGAGGGGAAACCGCTCACCGGTCAGAATGGCCTTTATGCCAGTGTGGTGAAAGATACCAAGGCCAATACTTTGATCATCAAGATCATTAATAAAGATCCATTGGCCAAAACGCTGAAAATCAATCTGAAAGATTTTAATCAAGCCGTATCTGAGGTGAAAATGGTTCGTATGCAGTCTGATAACCTGAAAGCCATGAACACGCTGAATGATCCTGAAGCGGTGAAACCCGAAGAAAAGGACATGGAACTGGTCGGAAACTCTTTTGATTTCACAGCTTTGTCTCAATCGTTTACCGTGTTGGAAATCAAGTTGTCGGGCAAGAAAGTTCCGGCAACTGGCAAACAGCCAGGTTTGACTGAAAAGAATAGCCAGGTTACTGTTTATACGATCGGTGATTCGACCGTGAAAAACGGCGATGGAAAAGGAACCAATGGACAATGGGGCTGGGGTAATTTCTTGGGTGACAATCTGGATTCGACCGTTGTGGTGTTAAACCGGGCATTAGGTGGACGAAGCAGCCGTACTTACATGGAAGAAGGACGCTGGGATGGCGTAAAGAGCCGTCTCAAACCGGGTGATTATGTCCTGCTTCAGTTCGGACATAATGATGGAGGAGAGCCGAACAAAGGTCGTGCCCGTGCGACTCTAAAGGGAAATGGTGATGAAAGTCAGGATTTTGTGATGGTTGAAACGACGAAGGATACCATTACGGTTCATACCTATGGCTGGTATATCCGTCAGTACGTCAATGAAGCTAAGGCCAAGGGAGCCATTCCTATCGTGGTCAGTCTGATTCCTCGCAACGACTGGAAGGATGGCAAGATGATCCGCAATGAGGATTCGTATGTATTGTGGGCTCGTCAGGCGGCTGAGCAGGCCGGGGCTTATTTCATCGATCTGAATAAACTAGCCTGCGATAGACTGGATGCGTTGGGGCAGGCATGTGTGGCTCCGCTGTATTTCGGTGATCATACGCATACGTCGATGGCAGGGGCGAAGATCAATGCGATCCTGGTAAGCCAGGGCATCAAGCAATTGAAAGACTGCGCGTTGGCCGGTCATGTCAAGTAAGCGGTTGACGCGAACTAATTAGCAAAGGCTCAGGCAACCATTA
>JAUZOU010000566.1 GCA_030706285.1 Bacteroidota bacterium | reverse complement strand
TTAGTTTTTTCCCGTATGCCTTGGTGTGCGGTAATACCTATCTCGTGAAACCGTCCGAAAAGGTACCGATGACCATAACCCGTATTTTCGAACTCTTTGAAACACTTGAACTGCCAAAGGGAGTGCTCAGCCTGATACATGGGGGGAAAGACACCGTCAATGCTATCCTAAACCATCCATCCGTCAACGCTATTAGCTTTGTAGGATCCAACACCATCGCCAACTACGTCTACAAGCTTGGAACAGCCAACGGGAAACGGATGCAGGTTCATGGTGGAGCTAAAAACTACATCGTTGTTTTGCCGGATGCGGACATTCATACAACGGTTTCAGCTGTTGCCAACAACGCGTTTTGTTTTGCAGGGCAACATTGTCAGGCTGTTTCAACAGTCATTCTGGTTAATGAAGCCTTTGAACATATTACGCCAAAACTTATCGAAGCTGCACAGGCAAAAAAATGTGGCTACGGCATGGATCCTTCGGCTGAAGTGGGGCCAGTCATATCCAATGAGAGCCGGAAACGGATCAAAGAGCTTATTCAGCAAGGAATTGACGAAGGAGCTGAGCTATTACTGGACGGTAGAGTTGTGACTGTCAAAGGATTTGAAGACGGCTATTTCATAAAGCCGACTATTTTAAGTAACATTAAACAAGACAGTACGCTTCATACGACAGAAATTATCGGCCCTGTTTTAGGACTGATTCAGGTTGAAACGCTTGAAGAAGCCATAAAACTGATTAACAGCAGAGACTGTGAAAATTCAGCTTCTTTGTTCACTCAGAACGGAGTAGCCGCCAGAAAGTTCCGTTACGATATTCTTGCTAAAAATGTAGGAATCAATATGGGCATAGCCGCACCAATTCCCATCACCACTTTCGGCAGTCGTAAAGACCTTTTCCTGGTGGCCCTGCATCAACAAGCAAACCAAACAATCGATTTTTATACTCAAACCAAACTAGTGAAAGAACGCTGGCAAACCGAATAAAAAGTTCCACCTTGCGGAAAAGCTTCAAGAGACCAACTATGAGACAAGATCTGATGCGTTATTGCGGTCTAATGACTGCTTTGCTCCTTTTTTTAAACATCAACAATATCCAGGCTCAAAACTTCTGCGGATACATAGACCCAACCATCGGATCAGAAGGGCATGGAAACGTGTTCATTGGCCCATCATGCCCGTTTGGTATGGTTAAACCAGGGCCAGATAACAACAAAGATATGAATAGTGGCTTTGACCCGGATACTGCAAAAGCCATCTATGGATTCAGCCAGGTACATGTCAGCGGCACAGGCGGAGGCCCGAAATATGGGAACATCTCCATCATGCCATTCGCAAAGCAGTTCAAACAAATTGAACAAACCTCCTTATGGACCGAGGATCAGGCAAAAGCCGGTTACTACGCTGTAACACTCAGAAACGGAAACATCCGAGTCGAAATAACCACATCCCCTAAAGTCGCTTTTTACCGGTATCAGTTCCGGGACCAAGGACCAAAAGGCCTAAAAATCGACTTGGGAAAATTCTTGGGAGAAGAAGCCACCCCTGATGCACGCGAAGCACAGCAGTTCGTCGGTTCCGAAGTCGAACTGGTGTCGGAAAGCGAAATTCGTGGATACAGCCGGATTCGTGGTGGCTGGAACAATGGAACAGCCTATACGGTTTATTTTTACGCCATAGTTGACAAAACGGCTTCATCATATGGGACCTGGAAAGCGGACAACCTTTATCCGGGCGTTGGGAGTCAGTCAGATTCAGGTGAGAAAACAGGTATCTGGCTCCAGTTTGATAAAAAGCCGACCACCATTCAGGTTAAAATCGGAATCTCATTTGTCAGCACGTTGAAAGCAAAGGAAAACATCCAGACAGAAATGCCTCACTGGAATTTCAATCAGGTTCTGGCAGAGACTCGCGCACGATGGGACTCGCTAATTGACCGGATTGACATTGGTAAAAGCGCTCCTAAAGAGCAACTGATTCAATTTTATACG
>JAUZOU010000565.1 GCA_030706285.1 Bacteroidota bacterium | reverse complement strand
TATTATATTTGACCCCAATGTCCTGGCAATTGCAACGGGCATTAGTGAGCACGATGCGTATGCGGTTAATTTTATAGACGCGTGCAGCTGGATTAAACAGCATTTGCCGTATGTCAAGATCAGCGGTGGTATCAGCAATTTGTCTTTTTCATTCAGGGGGAATGACCTGGTCCGGCAAACGTTGCATGCTGTTTTCCTGTATTATGCCATCAAGGCAGGACTGGACATGGGCATTGTCAATGCCGCTCAGTTGCTGCCTTATGATCAGATTGAACCGGAATTGCTCAAACTGGCCGAGGATGTCGTGTTGAATAGACGTCCCGAAGCGACGGAAGAACTGCTGGCCTATGCTGAGAAGCTGAAACAAGCTGGAACCGCGCAGCCCGAAGAAACAGCTGCAGCCAATGAAGCATGGCGTACGCTTCCGGCTGACAAACGGTTGCAACATGCATTGATCAGAGGCATTGCCGATCATCTGACAGAAGATGTGGCCGAATGCCTTTCCATCTATCCTTCTGCCATCGACATCATTGAACAGCCTTTAATGACCGGCATGAATACGGTGGGTGACTTATTTGGTGCCGGTAAGATGTTCCTGCCGCAGGTTGTCAAAAGTGCCAGGGTTATGAAAGCGGCTGTTTCCCAGTTGGAACCGGTGATACAGGCCCAGAAAACCAAGCAGACTGCGAAACCGGTCAAAATACTGTTGGCTACGGTGAAAGGGGATGTCCATGACATCGGAAAAAATATTGTCAGTGTCGTACTGTCCTGCAACGGCTTCGAAATCATAGACCTTGGCGTCATGGTGCCTTGCGAAACGATCATCCGTGAAGCGTTGGCGCAACAGGTGGACGCCATTGGTTTGAGCGGACTCATCACACCTTCGCTTGACGAAATGAAACGAGTAGTACAGACGCTCAATCAGCAGGGACTGGATATTCCTGTCCTGCTTGGCGGTGCCACTACGAGTGAATTGCATACAGCCACCCGTCTTGATCCGGAATATCCCGGACGGGTTTATTACGTAAAGGATGCATCCAGGGCCGCGTCTGTATTGAGAAATGTAACGGATCCAACTTTATTCCCGGCTTATCGAAAGGAAACAGCCAACCGGTATCAGTCACTGAAAGACGCGTATGAAAAATCGCGTAAAAAATCGGATTACCTGACATTGAACGAAGCCAGAAAGAATGCCCAACCGATAGACTGGGTTCATGCGGTGATTGACAAACCGGCACAATTGGGCATACAGCATTGGGTGGATTATCCGCTGGAGGAAATTGTGCCATACATTGACTGGACGTTTTTTTTCTATACCTGGGATATGAGAGGCAGCTTCCCGGCCTTATTGGATCATCCGGAAAAAGGAGTAGAGGCCCGCAAGTTGTACGACGATGCCCAGGCATTGCTAAAAGAATTGGTTGATGCGAAGAAACTTCGGGCCAGAGCTGTCATTGGTCTTTTCCCTGCCAACTCGGACGGTGACGACATTTACCTTGTGAAAGAGGGGAAGGCGATTCCGTTTTTCCAGTTGCGCGATCAGCATAAAAGGACAGAAGGAGCCTACAATGTTTGTTTGTCCGATTTTATTGCACCGAAAACATCCGGCGTGCAGGATTACATCGGCTGTTTTACTGCGTCAGTCGGTCAGGAACCCTTCGATTTGTCCGCTAAGGCTCGCCGGTTGGGCGATGATTACACGGCTTTGCTCACGGAAACCTTGTGCGACCGCTTGGTTGAAGCGTTTGCCGAGTTGCTGTTCTACCGTGTCAGAAAAACGTGGTGGGGCTATGCGCCGAATGAAGCCGGAAATGCCCAAGACCTGATTGCCGGAAATTACCGGGGCATTCGTCCGGCCATCGGGTATCCTTCCTGTCCGGATCATAGTGAAAAGGAACGGCTGTTCAAGGTACTTGAGGTTCAAGAACGAATCGGTACCACGTTGACTGAAAGTTACATGATGCAGCCGGCCTCTTCCGTCTCCGGTTTCATGATGGCCAG
>JAUZOU010000564.1 GCA_030706285.1 Bacteroidota bacterium | reverse complement strand
GTCCGTCAGATACGGTGCGATCAGCTGACGACGATAGCCGGAAAGTTCATCAATAAATGCTTTTGTCGTATCGATACCCTGAGTTTCCGCCTCAGCCACCTTCAATTTGAAATTGACAAACAGGTCGATGTATTCATCCAGTGACTTCTTGTCGACCGTGTTGTTGGTGTTGTTTTTGTTCCAGATGTATTCAAATTCAGATTTGGTAATGTTTTGATTGGCAATCTTCATGATTACCGGATCATTCGTTTGAGCAATCAGGCTTGAGAAGCCCAGTGTTAAACAAAGAATTAAGACTGTACGTTTCATATAATAACTATTTATTTTTTCATTAGGGCCATATGTACGTTGCATGCTGATCTCTTGCTCATTTTGAATGCTTTGTATAAGCATGCTCGTTTCATATATCACATCAGTTTAATAGACAATTATGACTTGCCTATAACTACACAGCCCTTAAAACGGAGTAACATGCGGAAAATTGTGCTCATCTGAAAAATTTAATCGGTTCTGCTGTAGTTTGGTGCCTCGCTGGTGATATCCACATCGTGCGGATGATTTTCCGCTACACCGGCACTGGTTATGCGGGTAAACTGAGCTTTGTGCAACGCATCCATATTGCCTGCACCACAGTAGCCCATACCAGAGCGCAAGCCTCCGGCCATCTGGTAAATCACCTCATACAGATTACCTTTATAGGGGACACGCGCTGAGATCCCTTCGGGGACAAGTTTCTTGCTATCCGCCTGGTCTTCCTGAAAATACCGGTCTTTGGATCCTTTTTCCATCGCTTCCAGCGATCCCATACCTCGATAGGTCTTGAATTTACGTCCATTGAAAATGATGGTTTCCCCAGGAGATTCTTCAACCCCAGCCAGCAGGCCTCCCATCATGACACTGTCGGCTCCGGCCGCAAGGGCTTTTACGACGTCACCCGAATACCTCAGGCCACCATCAGCGATAACAGGAATATTTCTGTCTTTCAACGCTTTGGCTACGTCATAAATGGCAGACAATTGTGGAACACCGACGCCAGCAATCACACGCGTCGTACAGATAGAACCAGGTCCGATGCCGACTTTCACCGCATCGGCACCTGCATCTGCCAGCATCCTGGCCGCCTCAGCGGTCGCGATGTTGCCGACGATGACTTCCAGTGACGGGAACGTCGCTTTGATGTTGCGGAGTAATTCTACAACTGATTTCGAATGAGCATGAGCCGTGTCGATCACAATGGCGTCCACGCTTGCTTCCATGAGGGCAACAATGCGCTGAAAGGTATCTTTGGCTACACCGACACCGGCAGCCACCCGTAAGCGACCTTTTGGATCCTTGCAGGCACAAGGTTTATCTTTAGCTTTGGTAATATCTTTATAAGTAACCAGCCCGATGAGATGGCCTTCATTGTCCACGACCGGCAACTTTTCAATCTTGTATTTCTGCAGAATGCCGGCTGCCTGCTCCAGGTTGGTGGATTGTTGAGTGGTAATGAGGTTCGTTTTGGTCATGACCTCATCGACCGTTTTTTTTAGATTTTTCTCAAAGCGTAGATCCCGGTTGGTAACAATGCCAGCCAGTTTCTTGTTTTCATCAACGACAGGAATGCCGCCAATGTGGTATTCACCCATCAGTGTCAGGCATTGACCTACCGTAGAGCCTATCCTGATAGTGATCGGGTCGTAGATCATAGCATTCTCGGCACGTTTGACGATCTGAACCTGCCTGGCCTGTTCATCAATGCTCATGTTCTTGTGAATGACTCCGATACCCCCCTCTCTGGCTATAGCAATAGCCAGCTTCGATTCAGTTACCGTATCCATGGCAGCTGAAACGAACGGCACTTTTAGTTGAATGTTGCGGGAAAAGCGGGTGGACAGATCGACTTGTAAAGGCAAAACCTCAGAATAGGCGGGAACCAGTAAAACATCGTCAAAGGTCAATCCGTCGGAACGTACTCGGTCTGCAATAAATGACATACTATTAAAGATTAGTTATTTATTGC
>JAUZOU010000563.1 GCA_030706285.1 Bacteroidota bacterium | reverse complement strand
TTCCCGGCGCATTTCGTTGGTCCATGGTTCAGCCCCGAAGAATCCATATTTCAATTTCAATTTGTTTTGAGCACCCATATCATGAATGGCTTCAGCCAAATACAACGCATAGGATGGCGTACAGCAAAGAGCCGTCGTACCAAAGTCGGTCATCAATTGTACCTGTTTTTCGGTATTGCCGGCTGAAATGGGAATAACGGAAGCCCCCAATAGTTCGGCGCCATAATGAGCGCCAAGTCCACCGGTAAACAAACCATAGCCATAAGCAATCTGGAAAATATCCTGGCGGGTACAGCCACCAGCGGCAAACGTACGGGCCATCACTTCAGACCAGGTACTCAGATCTTTGCGCGTATAACCTGCAACAATCGGTTTTCCTGTTGTACCAGAAGAGGCATGTAACCGGACAATCTCTGACATTGGGGCCGAAAACAGACCAAACGGATAATTATCTCTCAGGTCAGTCTTGACAGTAAATGGAAGTTTGACCAGATCATCTATGGTTTCAATATCAACAGGCATGATGCCAAGTTCTTGCATCTTTGCCCGATAAAATGTAGAATTATGATAGACACGCTCAACCGTTGTCCTCAACCTCCTGTTTTGCAATTCCCGCATTTCATCGCGGCTCATGCACTCGTTGCTTCCATTCCAGATCATAGCATCAATTTATTTCAATGACGCAAAGAAAACCAATATTCTGCAATTAAACGCCCCAAAATGTTGTAAATTTGTCATTATTTTCGATAAAATTGTCCAAATCACATGTTTGAACTGATTTCACCCTTTAAACCAACCGGAGACCAACCTGAAGCCATCCGTCAATTAACGGAAGGCATCCAGGAAGGGATGCCTTATCAGACTTTGCTTGGTGTGACCGGATCAGGAAAGACATTTACCGTTGCCAACGTCATCAAGGAAATCCAGCGTCCGACTCTTATTCTCAGTCATAATAAGACGCTTGCAGCCCAACTATACAGCGAATTCAAGAATTTTTTTCCGAACAACGCTGTTGAATACTATGTTTCATACTATGATTATTACCAGCCGGAGGCTTATTTACCGACCACGGACACCTACATCGAAAAAGACCTGGCCATCAATGATGAAATTGAGAAATTAAGACTGGCTGCCACGACCTCTCTTTTGTCAGGCAGACAAGATGTGCTGGTTGTCTCCTCAGTCTCCTGCATTTATGGAATCGGCAATCCGGAAGATTTTCATAAGACGGTCATCGATATCCAAACCGGCATGAAGCTTGACCGGAATGTCTTTCTCCGGAAACTGGTGGATATTCTTTATTCTCGGAACGATGTCGAACTGAACCGAGGCAATTTCCGTGTCAAAGGAGATACGGTCGACATTTTTCTGGCATATGCCGATGACGTTCTGCGGGTAACATTCTGGGGAAATGAAATCGACAGTATTGAAACTGTAGAACCGGTCAGCGGTCACACCGAACAGATGATCTCCGTTTACCGGATTTACCCGGCCAATTTATTCGTAACCAGCAAAGAACGCATCGATGGTGCCATCAAAGAAATTCTGGAAGACCTTGACAAGCAGGTAGCCTTCTTCAATTCCATCGGAAAAGAATACGAAGCCAAGCGCTTATCTGAACGGGTTAATTACGACATAGAAATGATCCGGGAACTGGGGCATTGTTCCGGCATCGAAAATTATTCCCGCTATTTTGACGGACGCAAACCCGGTGAAAGACCTTTTTGCCTGCTTGACTTCTTTCCGGACAACTTCTTACTGGTGATCGACGAAAGTCATGTTACCCTGCCGCAAGTCAGAGCCATGTGGGGGGGAGATCGCGCCCGGAAACACAACCTGGTCGACTATGGTTTCCGGCTGCCGGCAGCTATCGACAACCGTCCGCTGAATTTTGAAGAATTCGAACGGGTACACAAACAAACGATCTATGTCAGTGCTACTCCAGGCGATTATGAGCTGGAAAAGACAGAAGGCATCATTGTTGAACAAGTGATCCGTCCTACCGGT
>JAUZOU010000562.1 GCA_030706285.1 Bacteroidota bacterium | reverse complement strand
CAAAGTGCCCGATGCAAAAAATGTATCGGGTATTTTTTTGGATTTCAATTCATTTTAAGTAGTTTTGCATTTACCATAGCAGACCATAGCAGATAGTAGCAGGCAGTAGTAGATTGAAAAGATGGCATATAGCACGATTAAAGACGATAAGATGGTATTGAAACGCCAATATATTGTTGATACCATCATTAACGATATCCAGGCGGGAGAACTTGTTATAGGTTCGGCGTTGCCCTCTCTGAATGAACTGACCAAACAGTTTGGAGTTTCCTATTTTACAGCAGTTGCCGCCTATCAGGAACTGATGTCAAGGGGCATCATCAGATCTATCCCTCGCAAAGGCTATCAGGTGGCTACAGCCGGGAATATTGCCAAACACCGGATTTTCCTTTTCCTCAATGAAATCAACAGTTTCAAGGATATTCTTTACAACAGTTTTAAAGAGGAAATAGGAGACAACGGAACGGTTGATGTCTATTTTCACCATTTTAATCCGAAGGTTTATCAGCAAAATATTCTCGAGAATCTGGGAAATTATACGGCTTATGTGGTAATGCCGATGCACGAAAAAGGCTGTGACAAAGCGCTTGAATCTATTCCGGAAGGAAAACTGTACATCCTTGACATCGGGCGTTTTCCGTATGGACAAAAATACCCTTCGGTGTGTCAGAACTTTGGGAACGATCTTTATCGAATGCTCACGGCCGAAAGTGACGTGATGAAAAAATATACGAAGCTGATTCTGATCATTTCCTATTATCCTTATTGGATTCACGATATTCGGGAAGGGTTCGACCGGTTTTGCCGTGAACAACAAATTGACTCGGAACAAGTTGCTAATGCTATCGGCCGGAAAGTCTCAAAAGGCGAGTGTTATATTGTTATGCCAGACGACGATCTGGGGCTTATTGTGAAGGCGATTCAGGAAGGTGGATTGAAACTTGGTATTGATGTAGGGATCCTTTCTTATCACGAAACGCCTTTAAAAGCAGTAGTGGCAAATGGCCTTACGACGATTTCCACAGATTTTAGGCAGATGGGGCAGACGATGGCCGAAATGGTTCTTAACCGGAAGAAAGAACATATTGAGAATCCCTGTTCATTGATCAGAAGAAAATCCCTGTAATCAGATTCAAGGAAGCAACGATGGCAGCGAAATAAGATAAACGACTTTTCGAAAACATGAAAAACAGACAATGAAAAAGATCGTATTAGTAACGGCGTTCTTTATCAGTACTCTGAGTGGTTTTGCCGGTTTGAACTCCGGTTCACTCAATTCAACTAAATTGGACAACCCTGTCGGAAAGGAGCCAATGGCATTACAACCTTTATGGCCAGCCGTGAGTCATTTGGCTTTTCAAAAAGCACTGGATGTTTCCGGTGTAGGCTTCTCATTTACGTTTGCCGGAGAAACGGTTGGACCAACGATTAGCCAATCTTGGCGAGTATCCGGAGAGAAGCGCGGGCATAGTCAGATCACGACATTCCGGCATTCTTCTGGCCTGACCGTCAGGCGTGAGGTTACGGCATTCCCTGATTATGGTGCCATAGAATATACACTTCGGTTTAAAAATGAGAGTTCAACCACCTTGAATGAGCTTGGCCCAATTCAGGCTTTGGATTTGATTTTTGATCGGCAGGTTGTACCTGGAGTTTCTGTTGTATCCAGTGGTGGCGGCGGCTGTGAGGCCTCGTACCCTCCGGCGGATTTCGCTATCCAGCGTCGCGATCTCAAATCGCCGGTCATGCTGACGACATGGGGAGGACGCTCTTCCAATAAAGATCTTCCTTTCTTTTTTATTGACAACGATTCGTTGAAAGAAGGTCTATATGTGGCAGTTGGCTGGTCTGGGCAATGGACTGCCGAAACAAAGCTTGAAAACGGACGTCTGCATCTGACGGCTTGTATTCCGGGCCTCCAGATCCGGTTGCAACCTGGTGAAGAAATTTCAGGGCCAAGAATGTTGATAGGTGGTTACCATGGTGCTTTAGCAGAAGGATCTAACCGGTT
>JAUZOU010000561.1 GCA_030706285.1 Bacteroidota bacterium | reverse complement strand
TCCGGAGCCACTGACACCGGTCACCACGGTCATGACATTCAACGGAAATTTGACATTCACGCCTTTAAGATTGTTCTGGTGAGCGGCTAAGACTTCAATGTAATTGTTCCATTTTCTTCTGACAGCCGGCACAGGAATGGTTTCCATGCCCGTCAGGTATTTGGCCGTATAACTTCGACGGATGTCTTCCGATAAGTTTTCGGGAATATGAGCATCCTTTAGAATAGGCATCAGTTCGCTGACCGGTCCCTGATAGACGATTTCACCGCCCAGACGGCCGGCATCAGGGCCAATGTCGATGAGGTAATCGGCTGCACGCATGATTTCTTCATCGTGTTCCACGACGATCACGGTATTGCCAAGTTGTTGCAATTTCCGCAGGACACTGATCAGCCGTTGGGTATCCCTGGAATGAAGGCCAATGCTGGGTTCATCCAGGATGTACAACGATCCGACCAGACTGCTGCCCAAAGACGTAGCCAAATTGATACGCTGACTTTCTCCGCCCGACAACGTGGACGACAGCCGGTTCAATGTCAGATAACCCAATCCGACATCCAGTAAAAAGCTGATGCGGGAATTGATTTCGGTCAGCAGCCGATTGGCTATCAGCAAGTCATTTTCACCGAGTGCCAGTTCGTCAAAAAACAGTTTTAGCTGTGTGATAGGTAAATTGACGAGATCGGTGATGGACTTTCCGCCCACTTTGACATTGGAGGCTTGCTTTTTCAAACGGGTTCCGTGGCATTCAGGACAGATGGTCTTTCCCCGGTAACGGGCCAGCATGACCCGGTACTGTATCTTGTACTGGTTTTCTTCCAGCATCTTGAAAAAGCTGTTCAGTCCGTGAAAATAAGCATTGCCAGTCCAAACCAGTTGCTGTTGAGCCTCTGTAAGCTGATACCATGGACGGAAGATCGGGAAATCAAACTTGTCGGCAGAACTGACCAATGCATTTTTCCATTCGCTCATCTTTTCTCCTCGCCAGCAATAAATAGCCTCATCATAAACAGATAACGCTTTATTGGGCACAACCAGCTCTTCATCAATCCCTATAACTTTTCCAAAGCCTTCGCAAACAGGGCAAGCCCCGACTGGTGAATTAAAATTGAACAGCTGGTCTGTCGGCTCATCAAAGGTCATACCATCAGCCTCAAACTCTTTGGAAAAGGCATGAAGCACCTCTCCTTCTGCAGCAAACATCCTGACATAACACACCTGTTGACCTTCGTAAAAAGCCGTTTCGACAGAATCGGCTATCCGGCTTTTGGTAGCCTTATCGTTGATCACGCTCAAACGGTCTATCAGGATGAACATCGAATCCGTATCTAACCCGGCTACAGCATCAGGTTGCAGCAACGACTCAATCTTCGTAACGGACCCGTTCGTTTCCAGCCGGGTAAAGCCCTCCTTTAACAGCAACCCCAGCTGCTCTTCCAACGTTCTGCCGGATGGCACCAACAAGGGGCACATAATGTATAATTTCGTTTCTTCAGGGAATGAAAGGATGAACGAGACCACATCTTCTACCGTATGTTTTTTGACCAGTTCGCCTGAAACCGGCGAAATGGTTTGACCGATGCGTGCATACAACAAGCGCAGGTAATCGTATATTTCAGTGGATGTACCGACTGTTGAACGCGGGTTACGCGTATTGACTTTTTGCTCGATGGCTATAGCTGGAGGAATGCCCCTGATAAAATCGACTTCAGGCTTGTTCATCCGGCCAAGGAATTGCCTTGCATAAGCGGAAAGGCTCTCTACGAATCGCCGTTGTCCTTCAGCATAGAGTGTGTCAAAAGCCAAAGACGATTTGCCTGACCCGGAAAGGCCCGTGATGACAATCAATTGATTTCGGGGAATCTTTAAACTAATGTTCTTAAGATTGTTGACCCTGGCACCCTGAATGTCTATAGTTGAATTCATTGAATATGACCTTGGATTAATTGGCAAAAGTACGCTTTTTGTATGAGATGAAAAAACTATCTTTGCAGGTAATCTCGTATCGTCTTTTTGT
>JAUZOU010000560.1 GCA_030706285.1 Bacteroidota bacterium | reverse complement strand
GCCACTTCCTACAAGGCCTCCGGCAGACTCGCTTAAATCGATAAAAATGCCTTCTTTGGTCGTAAAATCAAATTTCTGGGCCAATACATCTCCTGCATACAATCCGCCAGCTGTTCCTAGTTCAGCAACTAAAAAATAAGCTTTTTCTTTAGCATCCGGAAATAGCGTCATCAGGGAAACAGGAATATAGCCTCCTAAAATCCCGGCGCCATTTAGCATAAAGGCATCACCCCAAGTGTAGTTGGTTGTTTTGGACAAGTTATGACCAATGACCAGACCGGATGCCGCACCAACCAAGGCAAAGGCATCGAACCCTTTTTCCTTTTCGAGTCCGAGGAGTCCGTATGTCAGCATGCCAATACCCATTCCAAAATCGCTGTAGGTACCGATGGCAGCTGACCTTCCCGCTGAAAAGTCCCCCTTGTCGGCAATCAGGTATCCTGCAATACCTTCTGAAAGACTTCCAAGCAACGTCATTGCCATTGGCAGGCTTGAATCCCATTTAAAGCCGATTAGGTCTGATACTAATAATCCATGGGCAATGCCACGGGTTTGGCCATAAATGCCCAAAATGGCGTCACCATACGTCACATTTTTGTCTTTTGTCAGAGCATAGGGTAAATAAAATGAAGCGCCGGCAGTCAGTAAATACGTGGTGACAGTCAATTTATCATCCTTGAAATCGAGGATGTTTGACAAGGCACCGCCATAGTAAAAGCCCAAAAGACTGTTCGTTACGAGCATCAAGGTACGTCCTTCCTGATTAAGAGTCAATTCCGGTGCATTTCTGGAAATCCGGATGGATACGGAATCTCTCAATGCTTGTAAGTCGGCATAGGTCAACGTTTTCTTGGTTTTTACCAGTTGTATTCCTTGCAAGCAGACGATCTCAAGAGAAAAAACAGAATCTCCGGTTTGGAAAACACTGGCTTCTTTAAAATCCGGATAATCCTGAAACAGTTTCAGCTCCCGGTCCATTTCCGCCGAAATGCTGGTTACTTTACCTTGATTATCCAAGGATACTTGCCTTTCCTGAGCCTTTAAGGCCAATGCGATGATAAGAAACAAGCAGCTGATGCATATTGTCTTCATAATGGCTTTTTTTAGGTTCAACTTTAATAACATTTTATCTGATATAAAGTTCTGCATCCGTCTATGACAGCCAAGTTCTTTGTGTCACGTAACTATGGGTATAAAAAATGGCCATACCCTTTCGGATACAGCCCTAATCTTTTGATACAAAAAAAGAGGATTATAGTGTCACGCCTGTTTTGAAGATGGCAATCTCCCGATACCCTTTTTTCTCGTTATTGACCTGTTTGCCACTTGCTACCTCAACAATAAATTCAATAAAACGTGCTGCGGCCGCTTCCATGGATTCGCCTTGAACAATGGAGCCGGCATTGAAATCTATCCATCCTGGTTTCAGTTTAAATAAAGCAGTATTAGTGGAAATTTTCATCGTCGGAACAAAACTTCCAAATGGTGTACCACGGCCGGTCGTAAACAGGATCATCTGACAACCGGCTGCCGCCAGTGCGGTCGATGCAACCAAATCATTTCCGGGAGCGCTAAGCAGGTTCAGCCCCTTAATTTGAACATGCTCACCGTATTTCAGCACGTCACGGACAGTCGATTTACCACTTTTTTGCGTACAGCCCAATGACTTTTCCTCGAGTGTAGAAATACCACCTGCTTTGTTTCCTGGAGATGGGTTTTCATATACCGGCTGGTTATTTTTCATGAAATATTCCTTGAAATCATTGATCAGGTGAACGGTCCTGTCAAATAAAGCCGGACTTTCACAACGATTCATCAGTATGGTCTCAGCTCCAAACATTTCGGGTACCTCAGTCAATACGGTCGTGCCGCCTTGAGCGACGAGGAAATCAGAGAATACCCCCAACAACGGATTGGCAGTGATTCCCGAGAACCCGTCAGAGCCGCCACATTTCAAGCCAACTTTCAGCTCGCTAAGCGGACAGTCGGTGCGTTCATCTCTTGAAGCCAATTCGTAGATTTCTCTTAGCAGCAGCAT
>JAUZOU010000056.1 GCA_030706285.1 Bacteroidota bacterium | reverse complement strand
GGATTGCCGATTCCATTTTAGCGATACCAAGGGAGAGAATCTGGAAGAAACCAGTATCTTCATCACGGAGGGAGACTCGGCCAGCGGATCCATCACTAAAAGCCGGGACGTGAACTACCAGGCCGTCTTCAGCTTAAGAGGTAAGCCACTCAATTCTTTCGGGATGACTAAAAAAGTTGTCTATGAAAACGAAGAATTCAACCTCCTTCAATCGGCCCTCAACATTGAAGAAGGCATGGATGAACTGAGGTACAATAAAGTGATCATTGCCACGGATGCCGATGTCGATGGTATGCACATCCGTTTATTGCTCATGACTTTTTTCCTGCAATTTTTCCCTGAACTTATCAAAAAAGGTCACGTATACATCCTGCAGACACCGCTCTTCCGCGTCCGGAACAAAAAAGAAGTCAGGTATTGCTACAGTGAAGAAGAACGGCTATCCGCCGTTAACAACCTTGGTCCCAATCCGGAAATTACCCGGTTCAAAGGATTGGGTGAAATTTCGCCCGATGAATTCAAGCATTTTATAGGCAAAGACATACGGCTGGATCGAGTTAGTCTGCGAAAAGAAGATGTGGTGAAAGAGTTGCTGGAATTTTACATGGGTAAAAACACGTCAGAACGCCAGCTTTTCATCATAAAAAATCTGGTCGTTGACGAAGACTGAACAACTAATGAAGACTGCTCTATTTCCCGGTACCTTCGACCCCTTTACATTAGGACATGCGTCTATTGTCAACCGGGGATTGAACCTATTCGATCGCATTGTGATCGGGATTGGTATTAACAGCGATAAAAAGGCCCTTTTTTCTCCGAAAGAACGTATGGAACAAATCCAGGCCTGTTATGCAGATGAGCCTCGTGTGGAGGTTTGTTTTTATGAAGGGCTCACCGTCGATATTGCCAAAGAAATCGGTGCTGCCTATATCCTTCGCGGAGTCAGGACGATTACTGACTTTGAGTACGAATTACTCCTGTCTGATGTTAACCGGAAACTAACTGGAATAGAAACCGTCTGCCTGTTCGCCGAATCCCAGATGGCTGGTATCCAGTCAAATGTCGTCCGTGATTTGCTAAAATTCAATAAAGATGTCCGCGACTATTTGCCGGAAGCCATCTGTAAACTCTTAAAAAAATGACACAACTCGTTAAGCGGATGTTGCTTTGCTTTTTCGCATTAGCATCCGTTTCCTTCATGCAGGCACAACAGGCTTCATTTGCCGCTTCTCCTGCCACCGTCAAAATGAACATGGCCTTATATGCCATCAAAAACCTGTATGTAGACAACGTTCAGGAAGATAAGTTGGTCGAAGAAGGCATTAAAGCCATGGTGAAAAAGCTTGATCCACATTCTGCCTATATGACGGCTGAGGAAATGAAAGAGATGAACGAACCACTTATGGGTGGCTTCGATGGTATTGGTATTTCTTTCAACATGCTCAATGATACACTGTTTGTTGTGGAAGTGATTGCAGGAGGCCCATCCGAGAAAGTTGGCTTGTTGCCGGGAGACAGGATTATGACCGTCGATGGCACGAACATAGCAGGAGTCAATATGTCTAATAAAGACATCATGAAACGGCTGAAGGGGCCAAAAGGCACGATGGTAACGCTTCAGGTAAAACGCCGTGCCAACAAAGACTGGCTGACATTTCGCATTATCCGCGATAAAATTCCGTTATACAGCTTGGATGCTTCATTCATGCTCGACAATCATACCGGCTACATCAAATTAAACCGGTTTGGGGCAACAACAGTTGATGAATTTCGTGAAGCATTTGCCACATTGAAAAAACAAGGGATGGAAAATCTGGTACTCGATCTTCAGTCGAATGGTGGAGGACTGATGAATGCCGCTGTCGATCTGGCAGATGAATTTCTGTCCGGCGGCAAATGCATCGTTTATACAAAAGGGCTTCACAGTCCTCGCATGCAAAGTGATGCCACGTCGAAAGGACTATTTGAAACCGGCAAACTAGTCATATTGATTGATGAATACTCCGCTTCTGCCAGCGAAATCCTGTCCGGGGCGATTCAGGACTGGGACAGAGGGCTGATCGTAGGTCGCAGAAGTTTTGGCAAGGGACTGGTTCAACGCCCGATTGATCTTCCTGACGGATCATCCCTGAAACTGACCGTTTCCAGGTATTATACCCCAAGCGGGCGCTTTATCCAAAAGCCTTATGAGAACATTGAAAATTATAGCAGTGATTTGATAGACAGATACAACCGTGGCGAAATGATTCATGCCGACAGCATCCATTTCCCGGATTCCCTCAAAACAAAAACCTTATTGAACAAACGGACTATCTATGGTGGCGGCGGCATAATGCCCGACGTCTTTGTCCCTCTTGACACGACCAAATATTCCCATCTGTACAAAGTATTGATCACGTCCGGGACCTTAAACCGTTTCAGCCTTGAATATATTGATGCACATAGACAGGACTTAATCAAAGCCTATCCGACAGATGACGCCTTCGACCAAAACTTCGCGATCAGCGATTCGGTGATGCATCAATTGCTTGCCTTCGCCAAGACTGACAGTGTTGGACTGAATAAAGAAGATTCTCTCACCGATCAATCCTTGCTGAAACGGCAACTAAAAGGGTTTATGGCCCGTGATCTCTGGAAATCTTCCGATTACTACAAAGTCATGTCAATCGACAATGAGCCACTCATGAAAGCGCTTGAACTATTAAATGACAAAAAAAGTTATGCTGAATTGCTAAAAAGAAAATCACCAACAAAATGAGCGTCGTAGATACTATATTACAAAGCAAAACCACCGCCTTTTCATTCGAATTGTTGCCTCCTTTAAAAGGGAATGGCATTGATAGTGTTATCCGGACTATTGAAACATTGCGTGAGTTCGATCCCAAATACATCAATATTACTACGCACCGGAGCGAATTGGTCTTTCATCAGCTTCCAAACGGCCTCTTCGAACAAGTAGCAGAACGCCACCGTCCGGGTACCGTTGCCGTAGCCGCCTCCATCCAATACAAATACAACATTCCAGTCGTGCCACATGTCTTATGCAGTGGCTTCACCAAGGAAGAAACAGAATATGTACTCATGGACCTGCAATTTCTTGGCATTACTGACCTGTTGCTCCTGAGAGGAGATAAAGCCAAGCATGAAAAAGCATTCATTCCGACCGGACATGTTCATGCCACAGACCTTCAACAGCAAGTGAATGCATTCAATAAGGGCTTTTTTCTCGATGGATCGGCCATGAAGCATCCTGGATCCCCATTTTCATACGGCATGTCCTGCTACCCGGAAAAGCATGATGAAGCACCCAATTTAGCCTCTGATCTTTACTGGGCAAAAGAGAAAGTCAAAGCGGGCGCTTCTTATCTGGTGACCCAAATGTTTTTCGACAACCAAAAATATTTCGATTTTGTCGATCTCTGCCGGAAAGAAGGCATCAACGTTCCGATTATCCCTGGTCTAAAACCGATTACTTTTCTTAACCAACTGACAGTGTTGCCGAAAATATTTCATGTCGATATGCCGGAGGCTTTTGCCAAGGAATTGGGAACATGCAAGACAGATGCGGAAGCTGTTGAAGTCGGCGTTGAATGGTGTACGCTGCAAGCGCAGGAATTAAAGGCAAAAGGGGTCCCCAGCATCCATTTCTATACAATGATGGCGACCAATAGTGTCAAGAGAGTGGCACAGGCTGTTTACTGATACTCTTTGAGACGTTGAAATCCGCACACAGTATAGTGAAAGAACTTTCTTAAATTGAGCTATCCACCCAAAAGGACGTGGGTTTAAGTTGCGCTAAATTCAGAACAGTCTAATTGAGTCGATGATCTGAAAAAGTTCTTCAACCGTTTCTGCCCGAAGCATAGCAATACGAGTTTCCCTAAAGTTTGGGATACCCTTAAAAACGGGCGTTGCGGCTAAATGCCGGCGAATATGAACGATCCCTCTTCGCTCATCCAATCTTCGTACGCTGTCCAATACCTGCTGTTTTAGAATATCCACTTTCCAGTTGAACGAATAGGGTGTTGTGATGTCATCAGGGTTTTTATTCGTAAACAGGCTTTCAATTGGAGTACCGGTTTGAAGGTAATGGCGAATTTCTTCGAAAATCCATGGCCGCCCGAAACTACCCCTGCCAATCATGACGGCATCGACTCCGGTCTCATCAAAACGCTGCCGACAAACTTCCGGTGAGATCACATCTCCGTTTCCGATGACAGGAATGTTCATGCGCGGGTTTCTCTTGACTTCTCCGATCAAGGACCAATCGGCCTCGCCCTTGTACATCTGAGCGCGTGTCCGTCCATGTATGGCCAGCGCGGCAATGCCACAATCCTGCAATGATTCGGCCAGATCAACGATGATCCTGGACTGGTCGTCCCACCCCAGGCGTGTTTTAACAGTCACGGGCAAGTTAACGGCATCGACCACCCTTCTGGTTATCTCCAGCATTAAAGGGATATCTCTTAGCAAACCGGCCCCAGCACCTTTACCGGCGACTTTTTTCACCGGACAGCCAAAATTGATGTCAATCACATCCGGGTTGGCTTCCTCACAAATAGCAGCAGCTTCAACCATGGCACCCGGATCCTTCCCATAAATCTGGATAACAACAGGCCGTTCCTCATCCAGAATGTGCAATTTCTGGGTCGTTTTGTTCACATGCCTGATCAGCGCATCAGAAGAGACAAATTCCGTATAGACCATATCCGCGCCGAAGCGTTTGCACATCATTCGAAAAGCCACATCCGTTACATCCTCCATAGGCGCCAAAAACAACGGTTCAGAGCCAAGATCGAGTGTTCCTATTTTCATCTTTCAACAAACTAATAAACGCCACAAAAGTATCCATTTTTGTTCAAACCGGCAGCAAAGCCCCCAACTTTCACCCATTTATCGTATTTTTGCAGTCAACTATCCAATCACTTCACAAACAAGACATGAATCGAAAAGACTTTGAGATAATGGCTCCGGCCGGTTCCTGGGAATCATTGGCAGCCGCCATTCAAGCAGGAGCCGATTCCATTTATTTTGGCATTGAGCATCTCAACATGCGCTCCCATTCATCGAACAATTTTACGATTAAAGACCTGTCTTCCATTGCCCAGGTCTGCCATGATCATGGAGTCATCAGTTATCTGACGGTCAATACCGTACTCTATGACGAAGACCTTCCTTTGATGCGGGACATCATCGATACAGCCAAAGTGGCTGGCGTCAATGCCATTATCGCTTCAGATGTGGCGGCCTTGGTTTATGCCAGACAGACAGGGATGGAAGTCCATCTGTCCACCCAACTGAATATATCCAATTATGAGGCCCTCGCCTTTTATGCCCGGTTCGCTGATGTCGTAGTACTAGCTAGGGAGCTTAATCTCAACCAGGTAGCCGAAATTCATAGACAGATTATTGAGCACAATCTATGCGGGCCTTCCGGCAAAAACATCCGTATTGAGATGTTCTGTCACGGTGCCCTTTGCATGTCCATTTCCGGTAAATGTTACCTCAGCCTCCACGAATACAATGCTTCCGCCAATAGAGGTGCCTGCTACCAGCTTTGCCGGAGAGCTTACACAGTCAAGGATAAAGAAACAGGGACAGAACTGGACATTGACAACCAATACATCATGTCTCCAAAAGACCTGAAAACCATCCATTTTATGAACAAGATGATGGATGCCGGGGTCCGGGTATTCAAGATCGAAGGCCGAGCCAGGGGACCCGAATACGTCAAGACTGTTGCCAGCTGCTACAATGAAGCGATCGATGCCTACCTTTCCGGCCAATTCACCGAGGAAAAGATCCATGAGTGGAATACCAGACTGGCCACCGTCTTCAACCGGGGTTTCTGGGACGGATATTATCTGGGACAACGTTTGGGGGAATGGACTCATAAGTATGGTTCCTCAGCCACAAAACGCAAAATTCTGATCGGAAAAGGAGTCAAATATTTCTCAAAACTGGGTGTGGCAGAATTCCTGTTGGAAAGCAATGATCTTCAGGTGGGCGATGAAATCCTGGTGACCGGCCCGACAACAGGTGCTCTTGAGGCTGTGGCAGAAGAAATCAGGGTCGATTTGATGCCGGTTGAAAAAGCCACGAAAGGCCAGCACATATCCATTCCGCTGAAAGAAAAGATCCGTCCATCGGACAAATTATATAAGCTCGTTTCCACTGAGCAGGATTAGCCTTTCAGGGCTGCGTTTTGAAGGGATTTCATTTTATGAATGAATTTATTCTATTTTTATTGTTTTATTTGCATTAATTATTCGTATATTTGTCATCTGATTGTCAGTTTATGGAACCATACAAACTTTATTTAAAGGTACGCGATTATGAATGTGACTTGCAGGGAATTGTGAACAATGCCAACTACCAGCATTATTTGGAACATGCCCGGCATGAATTCATCAGGACCATTGGCCTGAGCTTTTCCGGTATGCATGACCAAGGCATTGATTTTGTCGTTGCCAGGATTGAAATGGCGTTCAAAAAACCGCTAAAAAGTGGCGATGAATTCAGCGTTTCTGTTGTCATGAAAAAAGAAGGCATACGCTGGGTCTTCTATGAGAATATCTTCCGCGAGCCAGATCAGGTTATTGCCGTTAAGGCAAAAGTCGATTCCGTTTGCCTGATAAACGGTAAACTATCAGACTATAAAGGTCTTGACGAGAAATTCCAGGAAGCTTTCAACGATCATGAATGAACATCGAAGATATGAAATTGCTTTATCTCTTCTTCCCTGCCTGAAACCTGCCGACGCCCGTTTGCTGCTCGAAAAGGCCGGATCGGCCGAAGCTGTGTTTTCTGACAAAAAGCTCCGTTGCATCGAGCAGCTGAATCCTAAGGTTATTCAGGAAATAGTCACTAGTTCAGCGTTAAAACGGGCTGATAAGGAAATCGAATACTGTCTCAACTATAACATACAAGTCCGCTTCGTCACCGACACCGATTATCCATACCGTTTGGCAGCCTGTCAGGACGCCCCATTGGTTTTATATAGCAAAGGCATCAGTGATTTGAATGCAAAACGGATCGTTTCAATTGTTGGCACACGACGGGCCACTCGACAAGGCATTGATCTTACAGAAAAGCTTGTCAGAGCGCTGGCAGCGAACTTTCCTGATCTGATTATTGTCAGCGGACTTGCTTATGGGATTGACATAACTGCTAATTCCACAGCTGTCTCTTCAGGAATCAATACCGTTGCCGTTGTTGCCCATGGCTTACAGGAAATCTATCCGGCCATCCACAGAAAAACAGCGTTGGAAATCATCAAGAATGGCAGTATTCTGACTGAACTGCCATATGGGACACCGCCAGAGCCTTTTCGTTTTGTACAACGGAATCGCATCGTAGCCGGTTTATGTGATGCCTGCATTGTAATGGAATCAGCTGAAAAAGGAGGATCGATGATTACAGCTGAAATGGCGTCAGATTATGGCAGAGACGTGTTTGCTTACCCAGGCAGGCCGGCAGATGAGCGGTCTACCGGTTGTAACCTGCTCATAAAAAAGCAACTGGCCTCTCTAGCGACCAGTGCGGACGACATCCTGACCATGATGAACTGGCAGAAAGCTAAACAGGCTAAGGCTGAACAGGCAACACTGTTTCCGGTTATCACACCAACCCAAAAACTGTTGATTGAACGCATGCAGCCAGGAGAACTGAAAAAAATCGAAGATTTTTCCGGTGAAACCGGACTAAGTATGGCAGAAATCCTGTCAAACCTGATGCAACTTGAACTGAACGGGCAAATAGAATCCCTACCTGGAGGCGGCTACCTTAAAAAGTGTTGAAGAAAGATCGGCTTAGAGCGTCTTAAACGTATACCCTTCCTTTAGTAGATATTCGATGGCTCGCGGCATGGCATATTCCATATTCCGTTTTGCCTTTAGCGAATCGTGAAAAGTAATAATGGATCCATTTCTGGCATAATGTTTGACAATGCCCAAAACTTTTTCCGGTGACAGTTTTTGATTATAATCACGTGATACGACATCCCACTGGATGACTTGAAACTGCTTACGAAGTTCCCTTATCTGACCATACCTTAAATCACCATGAGGCGGACGGAATAAATCACTTTCAATGTATCTGGATGCCATCTCGACATTTGCCAGATAATTTCTGGTCGTATTGGTAAAACCGCGGTAGTGATTGAACGTATGATTGCCGGTCCGATGTCCCCGGCGCAACACTTCCTGATAGACTTCAGGATGTTTCATGACATTTTCTCCGACACAAAAAAAAGTCGCTTTTATTTGATAACGATCGAGGATGTCCAATACCCAAGGAGTAACCTCGGGTATCGGACCATCATCGAATGTTAAGTAGACTGTTCTTTCATCCGGATTTTTTCGCCAGATAGAACCTATTAAAAAGCACCGGATCCAGACAGGTAATTGTTCGATCAGCATGTTAACGATTTGGCATTCCGCCCTGTGATGCCATCAATTGCTGATAGACCTGAGCATGTTTCTGGAACGCTCCCATATACTTGTTCAGATGTTGTTTATCATATTGATTGAGCAATGAAATAATTTCCTGCAACGTATACATATTTGTATAGGCAAGCATGCCGGCAGAACGATACTGTTCCGGCGTCAGCTTATAAAGCCATTCCAGATACTCAATGCTGTTTTGAGCACATTTTTGAACCAGTGCATAGGCTTTATCTTTCTTCCCCATCGAATAATACAGTTTCGCCATATCAACGACAGAATAGTTTGGCGCAACCGTATTCAATGGCATGACCTTCAAAGAGCGGTCAAGGACTTTTTCTGCCTTCTGTACTTTTCCTTCGTTGAAAAGAGCATAAGCCAGCATCGTCATCATATGCCTGTGTGTAGTGACCATCCTCAGGATATTTTCATCAAGGTAGACCTTCGGATCCTGTACATTTCCCCAATGGAACTTGTTCATCATCAGATCATACATTTTATTCGTGTTGATGATCGGTTCTCCATCGGCAGACTTGATCGGAGCAATCTTGTAGGCAAGGCCTTCCTGCAGAAAAGAGCCTTTCATTCCAAGGAATTCCTGCGGATCGACCGTTACAGCATAATAGATAGGCCGTTTCCACTGATTGGTCTGCATCATCTCGAGAATCATCAAATCTTCTTTACCCAGATAAGACCGTCCCTTAAGATTGATTATCAGCTGAGGCACCATGTATTTAGCATAGGCAGAATCAATGTAGTGATTTGCTTTCACCTTCGTTGGATCAATGTTGTAAAAGATCTTTTCAGCCGGAATAAAGTCGATGGCCTCGTCATAACCAGGAATGTGTTTGTATCTCGGATCGTCTGTCTTGATCCATTCCAACGCCATATCAAGCGGAATGGAATCCTCAGTCAATTTGATGATCCGGCCGACATCCCGTTTCCCATTGGAATACATATCCTTTGTCCAGCTGATCGGCAGCGGACTGGATTGATAATACGGCCTGCACATCTGATTGACATACCAGTCTGTCTGGAGATAACTCAAATTGCAGACGCGCACATCAGTACGGAAGCCTTCAACTTCCTGAATATACCAAAGGGGGAACGTATCGTTATCACCATTCGTAAACAACACCGCATTCTTGTCACACGAAGCCAGGTAATTGTAAGCAAAATCACGACAGGTATAGCGGTTGGAACGATCATGATCATTCCAATTCTGGGAAGCCATCAAAGTTGGTACATACAGACAGAGCAACGTACCGACTACGGCTGCAGGAGTAGATGGCAGGACCTTCCTGAGCGCCCGGATAATTACAGGTACACCAAGCCCTATCCAGATACAGAAGGCATAGAAAGAGCCTGCATACGCATAATCCCGTTCCCTGGGCTGATAAGGCGTTTGGTTCAGGTACAGCACAATGGCAATACCCGTCATGAAAAAGAGGAAGAAAGTTACCCAGAAACCCTGGATGCCTTTATCACCGGCAAAAGCCTGGTAGAACAAACCAAGAAGGCCTAACAACAATGGCAGCATGTAATATTTATTATGGCCTTTGTTGTTTGCCATATCTGAAGGTAGATTTGACTGATCGCCCACCAGTATCTTATCAATAGCGTTAATCCCGGTTATCCAGTTCCCGTTATTAATTTCGCCGTTACCTTGGATATCATTCTGACGTCCGGAGAAGTTCCACATAAAGTATCGCCAGTACATGAAATTCAGCTGGTAACTGACAAAGAAACGCAGATTTTCGGCCATTGTCGGCTTCATAACCGTTTCGGTATTTCCGCATCTGTTGATGGTCACAGGCGTTCCCTTAAATTTACTCCACTCCTTGTAGGCCTGTATATGATCCTGCTTATTGCTGTACATACGTGGGAAAAACGTGTTGCAGGCTTCATCCATAACAGGATCTTCCTTGTATCCGGAAATAATGTAATGGTCTTTATCAGTTGGATGCTTCTTGGCTACTTTGTTCCAGATTGGCTCTCCTTTATCATAAACAGGCACACAATTCCGCCCGTCTGCTTTCCACTTGATGTCTGAAGCAAAGGATTGCCCATAAATCAAGGGCGTTTCACCATATTGTTCACGACTCAGGTAACGTTCAAGAGAGAACATGTTGTTAGGAGAGTTCTGATCCATCGGAGGCTGGGCATTTGAACGGATCACCGTTACGGCATAGCTGGAATAACCAATGAGCATGACCATCAGGCAAAGCAATGTAGTGTTCATGACACGAGGTGTCAGCCCTTTCCATTTGATGACAAACAGCGCGATAACAGCACACAGCAACACCCAGACTACCGGATGCTCTCCAAAGAAAGGAATACCGGCTAAAATCAAATTAACACCGTAACTGATTTTCATCCGGATGGCACTCTTTCCTTTAAATGTCTCATAAAGTCCCCAAATGATGGCACCCATCATGACAAGTAAGTAGAAGATGGCTCCGGTATTGTAATGGAAACCGAAAACATTGACAAAAAGCAGATCGAACCAACCGGCCATATTGACAAAACCGGCAATGATACCAAACAAGACGATGGCTATCAAAACAAAAGAAACCAGCAAGGCAAGCAAGGCTCCTTTTGTCGAAACTTTAGCTGTTTTCCTAAAATAGTAAACCAATACCAATGCCGGAATACACAAAAGGTTCAGCAAATGGACACCGATAGACAATCCCATCAAATAACAGATGAAAATGATCCATCGGTCAGAAGAGGGCTGATCGGCCGAATCTTCCCACTTTAGAATGGCCCAGAAGACGACGGCAGTAAACAGCGATGAAAAGGCATAAACTTCACCTTCAACAGCTGAAAACCAAAACGTATCACAAAACGTATAGGCCAACGAACCGACAAGACCGGCACCAAGAATGGCGATGACTTCTCCAAGCGTCATGTTGTTCTCGTCTTTCGGAACAATTTTCTTGGCCAGGTGTGTGATGGTCCAGAAAAGGAACAGAATGGTGAGCGCACTGAAAATAGCTGACAATCTGTTGATCATGGCAGCCACTTGAGTCGGATCGGATGCAAAGTTTGCTACGAACCGGCCGAACAGCATAAATAAAGGTGCTCCGGGAGGATGTCCCACATCAAGTTTGTAATCTGTCGAGATGAATTCGCCACAATCCCAGAAACTGGCTGTGGGTTCAATCGTCATCAAATAGGTCACAGCGGCAATGGCAAAG
>JAUZOU010000559.1 GCA_030706285.1 Bacteroidota bacterium | reverse complement strand
GGGGCTTTCAGGCATTTTTGCCATAACCCAGGCCTTGACATTACCCATCTTTATCGATACCATTCTGGAAATTGTTCTGGTGCAGTTAGTCAGCGGCCGTTTGAAAAAAGGGGTTGACAAGCCGTTTGACAGTTCCGCCGTCATAAGCAGGATCAGGCTTCCGTTATTGCTGGTATCCACCCTTTTATGGCTGATTTCGCTTACGTCCAATCTGAATGTATATCACGATCTTTATGCCTCTTTGGTCAATTTCTTTACGGCTGAACAGTCCATTGGCAATTTCTCCTTCAAACTGATCAGCGTGGTGTTGTTTTTCCTGATCATCTGGCTTGCCAGTCTGTTGCAGCGACTCGTCAGCTTCTTGTTCGGTGAAACCGGTGATGAGCTGGAGGATATGACCTCCATATCAAAGGCGCAGCATTCCCGTTTACTGGTCATCCGGCTGATCGTCCTGATATGCGGCTTCTTTCTGGCCATCGTGGTTTCCGGGTTACCGTTGGACAAAATCACCATTGTGCTGGGTGCGTTGGGCGTTGGTATTGGTATGGGCCTTCAAAATGTCGTCAATAACTTCGTATCGGGCATCATCCTTATTTTCGATCATTCGCTGCAGATAGGCGATGAAATTGAAATTGGCGGTCTGGCGGGAAAAGTGAAGGAGATCGGGCTTCGGGCAAGTACGATCAATACGGTCGATGGGGCTGAAATCATTATCCCGAACGGCTCCATCCTTTCTCAGAATATTGTCAATTGGACTTATTCCAATGATCAGAAGCGGGTCACGATGTCGTTTACGCTTTCCGGAAAGGAACTGGATGCCAATTTGCTCAATGACCTGATCAACACCACGGTTGAAAAGATACCGAATGTGATCAACAAGCGAAAGCCTGCCATTATTTATACAAAAGTTACGCCTGAGAGTCTTTCACTGACGGTGCATTTTTGGAGTACCATCGGCAACATCGATCAGGTGAGGAGTGATGCCATGATGCAATTGAGTCACGCGTTTGAAGCAAAAGGTATCGGGTTCAACAAACCCGTCGTAACCTGTCCGATGGTGGGGAATAAAGAATGATCGGTATGGATGGTAAACGGATTTTTTTAGCAATGCCAGTTGAACCGGTCGAGCCGGCTGTTGAGCTGGCCTTACGGCTGAAAATGCGTCTGCCTGCCTATCGCATTAAATGGGAAGATGAAAAAAAATATCATCTGACGTTGTTCTTTTTCGGACAGGTCCCAGTATCCCAGCTTTCAGCCATTCAGGAGACCTTATTTACATTGCTGCAGCAAGTCCCGGTTTTTGACTGCTTACTGACAGGCCCAGGTCTCTTTAAATCCGGAAAAGAGCCTCGTGTCTTATGGTTGGGGTTGAAAATGCCTGATTCGTTTACCCTGTTAAAAGAGCAGATTGATCAGGCAATGGCCAATCTGGGCTTCTTGCCGGACAACGAACCTTTCCAGCCGCATCTGACATTGGGCCGTTTTTCGAAGGGACAAAACACTTCACCTGAACTAGATGACGCCTTATCAGCCATGCAGCCGCTGACACCGTTCAGGCTTCAGGCTTCCAAACTGATCCTTTTTGAAAGCAGACTTTCTGCTGCGGGATCCAGGTACTTCCCGATAGAGGAATTTCATTTGAAACAGCCGACTGGACAATAATTTCGATGCCCGTTGACTACAGGAACGGTGCCCCCTGCCTGTATCCGGAAAGCGTAAAATACCTTAATTCCTGGTGGTCAGTTGCCGGTTTGTACTGGTTATTTGTTAATTTTAGTCCTGAAAATTCAGCCAGGATTTATGCTCTCAGAAATCCTGCACTAACAGGCCCGTTTATCATGACAATCAGACAAATTACAGCTAGTTTCTTTTTGCTTTTCTTGCTTTTTACTGAGCATACCGGCAATGAACTTTTTGCACGCTCCAGCATCGCTTATTCGAAGACAGCACAAACGACAGATACCATTCCTCCGCGTACCTATACCGATCATACTCCCGGAGAGGCTGGGCTGAATCCTGTCACGCTGGCCCGTATAGGCCTGATTGTT
>JAUZOU010000558.1 GCA_030706285.1 Bacteroidota bacterium | reverse complement strand
GCCTCAGATCTTTTCCTGACGGATGACGCTTTGAATGCTTTTAATCCCTGATAACTTTTTACAAAGGTTCTGAAGGTCTTCCAGATCGTGCACATTCAGTTCGATGGTTCCTTTGAAAATGCCGTCTTTTGTTTCAAAAACGACTTTTGTCATATTGGCGGCCATTTCATCGGAAACGATCTTGGCCACTTGGCTCACAAGTCCGACTTGATCGATGCCTCTCAATTCGATGACGGCAGGAAATGATAAGCCTTTATGGGTAGCCCATTCGACGGAAACAATGCGGGTGCCGAAACTGCTTTTCAATCCCATGGCGATGGAACATTCCCGTTTGTGAAGAGAAATAAAGCCACCGTCATCCAGAAAACCGACAACATCGTCACCTGGGATAGGTTGGCAACAATCGGCCAGATGGCATTTTTGCTGCAGCATTTCTTCGGTGAGCTTGTACGTCTTTTTAAGGTCGATTTTTTCGGGCTCAGGCTGAATGGCTTCCTGCTTCGGTTGTTGCTTGGACATGCCAAAGGCGTCTTTCCAGTAACGGACCAATTTGTTGCCTCCTTTGTCCTTCTTCAACAGCGCATCTGCGTCGCTTAAATCGATTTCTTCTTTTCCAATGGCGATTAGCAAATCTTCCCGGTTGGTAAAATTAAATTTTTCCTGAAGGATTTCCATGATCTTCGGATCATTGGAAACACGCTGTTTATTTAGGTATTCAGCCAGAATGGATTCCCCCTTCTTGATGACATCCTTGTTGTCTTTTCTGAACCGGTTCAACAGCCTCGATTTGGCTTTTCCGGTGGTGACAAAACTGAGCCAGTCGGATTTTGGCTGCTGGGTTTTCGAAGTCAACACTTCAACCTGGTCGCCACTTTTGAGGACATGGCTCATCGGTACCAGTTTGTGGTTGACTTTGGCCCCGATGCAGTGGAACCCAAGTTCGGTATGGAGGTCGAACGCAAAGTCCAGTGCGGTGGAGCCGGCTGCCATGATCTTAATGTCTCCTTTTGGCGTAAACACAAAGATTTCGGATGAAAACAGGTTCAGCTTGATGGTATCCAGAAAATCGATGGCATTCGGATCAGGATTGTCCAGAATTTCCTTGATGGTATCGATCCAGCGGTTCAGTTCGGTCTCTTCCTCGATCTCTCCGGTCTTGTATTTCCAGTGAGCCGCCAGCCCTTTTTCTGCGATTTCATCCATGCGTCTGCTACGGATCTGTACTTCAATCCATTCTCCTTTAAACATGGCCGTTACATGCAGCGCCTGATAGCCATTGGCTTTCGGATTGCTCACCCAGTCACGGATGCGGTCAGGGTGGTGTTTGTACAGGTCTGTGACAACGCTGTAGATGTCCCAACATTTTTTCTTTTCTTCGGAAAAGTATAGTTGGTCCTTAGTGTCGTCCGGAAGGTTGAAAATAATCCGGACAGCCATGATATCGTATATTTCGTTGAAACTCAGGCCTTTCGTCTGCATCTTGTTCCAGATGGAATAGGCTGACTTGATACGGGCTTTTACGACATAATCAAGCCCTATTTTGTTGAGCTTTTCTTTGATAGGTTTGACGAACTCCTCGAAACGTAATTTCATGGAGGCGGAATTGCTTTCGAGTAATTTGGTGATTTCCTCGTATTTGTCCGGATGTTCGTAAGCAAAACTGAGGTTTTCCAGTTCGGTTTTGATTCGGTTCAGCCCTAGCCTGTTGGCCAATGGTGCATACAAGTACATGGTTTCGCCGGCAATTTTGTATTGCTTGCTGGGCAGCATGACGCCAAGAGTCCGCATGTTATGAAGACGGTCGGCCATCTTGATGAGCACGACACGGATGTCTTCGGACATGGTCAGTAGCAGGCGCCGGAAGTTTTCAGCCTGGGCTGAAGCCTGGATGCCGAAAATACCACCGGAAATCTTTGTCAGGCCGTCGACTATGGATGCGATTTTCGGGCCGAAATTTTTTTCGATATCCTCAACCGTATATTCGGTGTCTTCTACCACATCGTGAAGCAGTGCCGAGCAGATGGACGTTGATCCCAGGCCTATTTCCGTACAG
>JAUZOU010000557.1 GCA_030706285.1 Bacteroidota bacterium | reverse complement strand
TATATCGATGCAGCCATCCCGTTATAGAGGCATGCGAACACTACCTCAAACAGACCTGGCGAAACAGATGCCAGATTGCGTCGGCCAATGGGCCAATGATCCTGTCTTTGCCGATCGAAAGTGAAGGTAAAAAGCAAACCGACATTAAGAATATACGGATTTCAGAACACGGAAATTGGCAACATCAGCATTGGCACAGCATTGAGTCAGCTTATTATTCAAGTCCCTATTTTGAATTTTATCAGGATGACCTGAGACCTTTCTTCGATCAAAAACCACGATTCTTGGCAGAGCTCAACGAATCGATCCGGGTAAAACTGTGCGAATTGCTGGGTATTCCCGGAACTGTCCGCTTTACAACCGATTACCTGCACGAAGGCCATTTGCCAGACGGGTGGACAGATTTCCGCAACCTGATCAGCCCGAAAAAAGATCCAGAAACAACGGACCCCGATTTTACGGCTAAGCCCTACTACCAGGTCTTTGATTACAAATTCGGTTTTCTGCCCAATCTAAGCATTCTCGATTTGTTGTTTAACATGGGACCGGAATCCATTTTTTACTTGTAGATAAGTAGCGAAAGCTTATCCGGATCAAGTACCTGACAAGCGATTTCCGTCAATTTTGCCGAAGTAATGTACTCAATTTTCCGGATGATTTCTTCCATGGAATCGTATGCATTGAAATACAGCATGCTTTTACCCATTCCCAGCGTCTGATTTTCCTTATTTTCGGAAGCAATCAGGATTTGTCCGAACAATTGCTGGCGGGCTGCACTCAATTGCCGGTCTGTAAACGGTATCTCCCTGATCTTCCTGAGTTCTTTGTTCAT
Organism: Bacteroidota bacterium; assembly: GCA_030706285.1. GTDB lineage: Bacteria > Bacteroidota > Bacteroidia > Bacteroidales > UBA1402 > UBA8389. Next base: position 1,231 of record JAUZOU010000557.1, on the reverse strand, counting down.
GATCGAGAGACAACGGTCAACCTGATCGGGATCCGTGCCAAAATAGATCGAAAACACCCCTGAATCCGTAAAGGATGTGACATTTGATTCAACCGAATAAACCAGGCCGGTATGTTCCCGGAGAGCCAGGTTCAAGCGGCTGTTCATGCCCGGGCCGCCAAGAATGTTGTTGAGAAAATACAACGCCAACCGGTCTTCCTCATACAGCGAAAAACCGGCATTTCCGCATATAACGTGAGCTTGATGCGTCTCTTTATGAACAGCCTGATAGAAACCTTTTGCAGGTTCAGGCTTTTGAGTCGTCTCAGGAGATAGCCGTTTCGTCGCAGGAATTCCTCCTAAAAAATGTTCCGCCATAGCAACTACTCGCTTGGCAGGAATGGCCGCCTGTGAATAAAAAACAATACTGTCTGTCGTATAAAGTCGCTGATGGAACGCCCGGAATGAATCAGCGGTGTAGGATGTCAGGCTATCCGGTTCACCTAGAATCTTATGTCCGATGGGATTCGCAGGAAACAACCATTGGTCAAATTCATCGAAAATCAGATCGGAAGGACTGTCTTCGAACGAATTGATTTCATCAAGAATGACTTCTCTTTCTTTCTGGATCTCCTCTTCAGGAAATGTCGAATTGAAAAAAAGGTCACTGACCAGTTCGATGGCCCGCCGGTAGTCTTTTTTCAGAAACAACGTGTACACAAAGGTTTCCTCCTTGGTAGTATAGGCGTTCAACTCACCGCCTACCCGCTCCATGTTATTTAAAATATTGGCGGCATTCCGGTGGGATGTCCCTTTGAACAACATATGCTCGAGGAAATGGGCCAGACCTTGCTCATTCTTTTGCTCATGCCTGGAACCGGCATTAACGACCAGGCCACAACAGGACACCTCTCCGTAACATTCTTTGTGAATAAGTCTGATGCCATTTGAAAGGGTATAAAAAAAGGGAGCATTCCCAACTGATTGATTCATGTTTCTAGAACTAAACGATTTTTTGCCAACAGGCAATCATAGCTGCAGAGCCAGCAAAAATAGCGTTTTTTTGGATAACAGCGATTAAAATCGGATATTTGGGCCTCAAACAACCAAGCCATGCAATACATCGGTATATTCTGCTCAGCCAGCACAAAAATCAGACCGGTTTTCCGTGAAAGCGCCATTCAACTTGCCACATGGATGGGGAAAAAGAGATTGACGCTCATTAACGGAGGATCCAATCAAGGATTGATGG
>JAUZOU010000556.1 GCA_030706285.1 Bacteroidota bacterium | reverse complement strand
TTTATCCATGGACCGTTTTTGCAAATACAATCGTCCGGCTTTGTCAAACACATGCAAATGCACCACCGGATGCAGCAGAAAACTACCTGAATGGCATTCCTTGCGGGTTGCTTTTCCTATCACCTCGCCTTCTTCAGTTACTAAAGGAAAAAATTCATCCATATTAACTATACAAAAGTTGCATCAAAAGTACATTAATTTCGTTACTTTTAAGTGGTGGATAGCAGGAACGACTGCTCATCAACCCAAACAAGTGTATATTTGCCGAAACAAAAAACGGAACTAAAACAGATTGACTGAATGCAAACAGCACAGACAACAAACAAAACAGTAGGGCTCTGTCTAAGTGGAGGCGGAGCGATTGGCTTTGCCCATATCGGTGTACTTCAGGCGTTGCTTGAACATAGTATTCAGCCACAGGTGATTGCAGGCACGAGCATGGGTGCCATTGTCGGTACAATGTTCGCTGCTGGTCTGAATCCACCTCAAATGATGGAACTGGTTAAACAAGATAAGCTCTACAAAGTTTCAAAGTTGATGACGTTTAAACCATCATTTTGGAAATCAGGCTTTTCCAGTCATAGTACGGTAATAAATCTGATCAGGGAGTTGATTCCTCACGACTGTTTTGAGCAACTGCCCAGGAAAATGTTTGTCTGTGTTTCAAACATGAACACGATGAAATGGGAAATCAAGGAACAAGGCGGACATCTGGCCGAATGGGTATCTGCCTCAGCCAGCATCCCAGGTGTTTTTGAAGCATCTGTCGTTGACGGAGCCTTTTACCTGGACGGTGGCATTCTCAACAACTTACCGGCCCAACCGTTGAAACCGATCTGCGATGCCATCATCGGTGTGGATGTGCTTCCCTTCATACCTCCAACCAAAATGAAACATCCGATTGATGCGATCACTTGCTCTGTACGTGGCATCCAGCACGAAAATTCACTGGCAGGCCGCTCCCTGTGCGATTACCTCATTGAACCCGCCTCTGTGAAACGGTACAACGAATTCCGGTTTGATGCGTATGAACAGATTTATAAAACAGGCTACAAAGAAACCATCGACTACATCAAAAAGCATCCGGATATCCTGACGTTGAAAGCGGATGCCGGATGTAGTCCGAAGGGACTATAACGGTTTCACAAATTAATGAAAGACCGTTACGTCAAAATAAGTATGGGTGGGCGACAGGGTTGGCCAGCCATCTTCTCCTTCGTATACAGGCTGAATGACAAGCAGGGATGCACCATCTGCCGCACGGGTGTAGGCATGATAGACAATATCGGTTATTCCGTCTTCTGTAATAAAACCATTGTGTCCTTTGCCTGGTTGCTCGTTATCCCCTTCCATAAAACTGGTGCAGTTGTTCTCAACCCAGCTTTTTCCTTCTTTGTTCAGATAGGGACCTTTGAGGCTGGCTGACCGTCCGACAACAACATTGTAGGTGCTTTGCAATCCGGCACAACAACGGCCACGGGAAGCAAAGATATAATAGTAACCTTTTGAATACACCAGAAATGAACCTTCACCCAATGAAGTTGTCACTACTGTCAATTGAGGATGTGTTTCATCTTTCAGTTTCCCTGTCGTACGATCCAGCTCAACTAAACGCAATCCGGCTTTGTATGACCCATACAGCAACCAAACTTTGCCATCTTTGTCGATGAACACATTCGGATCGATGACATTCACGCCTTCACCCCCATTCCGATAACTGATCACACAACCTTGATCTACCCATTTGTAGTCGGGATCATTCGGATCCAGCGTTGTATTGGTGACTAAACCGATGCTGGAATTGAAATCCATCCAGGCAGAGACAGAATAATACAAATAATAATGGCCATCCCAATAATGAATATCCGGAGCCCACAAATTACCGTCCTGATTGGGAATGGAAGCCCGATGCCAGCCAGGTAGTTGATTGGCTTGGAATACACTTTTTTCTTTTTTCCAGTTGATCTTATCCTTGGAGGATTGGATCTTAACGCCCATTCCTGTGGAAAATAAATAATAGGTGTCTTTCTGTTTCATCATGACAGGATCATGCACCCAAACCGGAA
>JAUZOU010000555.1 GCA_030706285.1 Bacteroidota bacterium | reverse complement strand
CAGGACTTATTGTCTGACAGATGTCCTACAAAGTGAAAAAAATGAGTACACTCCCAAAAAAGTCAATTTTCACGCATGATATAACATTTTATCCACATTCATGGGGCCCTGTTTACTTATTTTTGCAGCCATATTTTTGCGTTTCAGCCTGCGGATACGACTGTTTTGATGGCCGTGTTATTGTCAGACCAGAAACCCCCATCTAACTAAACCCTTTATGAAACTGGTACCATCTATCTGCTTGACCTTTCTTTTTGGTGTCTCTATGGCTACAAGTTATGGACAGACATCCCAGGAATACGATTATTTGTATGCCAATCTCCCGTTTGACATGTCAGCAGTCAAACGGCCCGTCTTTCAGGCCAATCAGCTATCAATCTGCGAATTCGGTGGGGCTGGGGATGGTGCGACCCTTAATACAGCTGCTTTTGCCAAAGCCATGAAGGCACTTTCGGAAAAAGGAGGCGGCACTTTGAATGTGCCTTTTGGTGTCTGGCTGACCGGACCGATTGAATTCAGGTCAAACATCAACCTGCACCTTGAAAAGGGCGCTTTGATTATTTTTACACCTGATTTTGATGCGTATCCTTTGGTAAAAACCATCTTTGAAGGCGCCGAAACCTACCGCTGCCAATCGCCGATCTCGGGAAGAAATCTGGAAAACATCGCCATTACCGGAGAAGGTGTTATCAATGGTTCGGGCGATGCCTGGCGTCCGTTGAAGAAAATGAAAGTTCCAGACAGTCAATGGAACAGCTTGGTGAAGTCCGGCGGGTTGGTCTCTAATTCCGATTACTGGTTCCCGACCGTCAAATCACTGCGTGGGTATAACCTGATGACGAATCCGAGCTGGAATGTCCCAAACCGTGAAATGGCCAAAGCCCAATGGGATTCCATCAAGGACTTTCTCCGGCCTGTTATGGTCAACTTAATCCAGTGTAAGAACGTTTTGCTGGACGGCATCCTGTTTGAAAATTCACCCTGCTGGACGCTCCATCCGCTATTGTGCGAAAATGTCATCATCGATCATGTGACCGTAAAAAATCCGGCCTATGCTCAGAACAGCGACGGCGTAGATCTTGAATCGTGCAAGAATGCGTTGGTCGTCAATTCGACCTTTGATGTCGGAGACGATGGCATTTGCCTGAAATCAGGCAGAGATGCCGAAGGACGTCGCAGAGGCATCCCGACCGAAAACGTCCTGGTGGATAATTGTAAGGTGTTCAAAGGACATGGCGGCTTTGTCGTGGGCAGTGAAATGTCCGGCGGCGTCAGAAATATCTCCGTTACGAATTGCGAATTCCTCGGAACAGACGTCGGCCTTCGTTTTAAAAGCACCCGTGGAAGGGGAGGCGTGGTTGAGAATATTTACATCAATCACATCAGCATGTATAACATTCTGACCGATTCTTTCCTGTTCGATTTGTTTTATGGTGGTAAATCGGCTTCCGAAGCCTTGGAAGACGGAGATGAAACACCTGCCGAAGATAAGATTCCTCCGGTTACTGAAGAAACACCGGTTTTCCGGAATATTTTCGTTCAGAATATTATCTCACGGAATGCCCGCCGGGCCATGTATTTCAATGGCTTGCCCGAGATGAACATCAAAAACATTCATGTTAATGATGCGTATCTGTCTGCCCGGTTCGGAGGCGAATTGTCCGAATCGGATGGCGTGACGTTCGAGCACCTGACTATCGTACCCGAAGAAGGACCGGCCTTGTTGCTGACTAATGTTAAGGCATTCAGCCTGAGTGGATTTACTTATCCTGATACACTCAGTCAGGCGATCAGCATCAAAGGAGAAAAAACGCGTCAGATTCGCATCAACCAACCCGTCAACCCTGATAAAATAAAGATTCAATCCAAGAAAATAGCCAGGGAAGTCACGGTAGCCCACTAATCGTCAGTCCGGTACCACTATCTGCCGGTTGAAAAATTACAGAAAAAGAGTAAAACGCATGTTCGGTTTAAAAAAATAGATACCTTTGCGTCAGAGGAAATGATTTTTTTTAACAAGTTGCGTGGGTGGATTTCCATCCATGTTTTACTCAAATACACTTGGAAGCATGTT
>JAUZOU010000554.1 GCA_030706285.1 Bacteroidota bacterium | reverse complement strand
TCTTATCTGCAAAGCGACTCCAATGTTCGCAAGATTTCAAGTCATATCACCAAAAAGGTTGCCGACCGGTTGTTTGAAATTTTCAAGAACGACAGAACTCAGTTCGAGGAAAAATGGGATGACCTGAAAATATTCATCGAATACGGCATGTTGACCGAAGAAAAGTTCAGCGAAAAAGCCAAAAGCTTCTGTCTGCTTAAAAATGTTGACAATAAGAGCTTTACTTTCGAAGAGTATCAACAACTGATCAAGGATAACCAGACGGATAAAGATGGACAACTGATCTATCTGTATGCTTCTGACAAAGATGCCCAGCACCTGTATATTGAAGCAGCGAAGGCAAAAGGTTACGATGTGTTGCTGATGAATGGACAACTTGACATCCATTTCGTGGGTAAACTGGAACAATTGGTTGAAAAGAGCCATTTTGTCAGGGTAGACAGTGACGTCATCGACAATTTGATTATGAAGTCTGAAAAAGAGGCGCTCAAGCTCTCAGATAAAGAACAGGAAAGCTTGAAGAAATTGTTTAACGATCAACTGCCGATTGTCGAAAAAACAAGTTTCACGGTACAGCTTGAACAACTTGGAGAAACCGGCTCACCGGTTGTCCTGACTCAAAACGAATTCATGCGCAGGATGCAGGAAATGTCTGCCATGAATCCCGGTATGAATTTCTACGGTGATATGCCGGTAAATTATAACCTGGTTTTAAATACAGATCACCCGCTGATCAAAGGCTTCATTGGAATAGAAGAAACGGCAGAAAGTGATAAGATCAAACAACTTATGGATCTTGCTTTACTTTCGAATGGTCTTTTGAAAGGGGAAGCACTTACAGACTTTGTAAAAAGAAGTTACGGATTGATAAACTAAGCCGGACAAAAAACAATTCAATTCAAATAAAGTTTTAAATTTGGGAGTCTGTACGGTTTTTTTAATCGTTTACAGACTCCTTTTTATGAATAAGGTAGCGTATTATACAAAAAGAAGTGTTTTGATTTTTTTAAAGACCCTTCAATTACGATGTTATATGGTTAAGCAGAATCATTTCTTCCGTTTGCTGGTTGTGGTATTGGTTCTCTCCGTTCAAGCTATTCAAGGACAACGAGTCGGATTGGTACTTAGTGGCGGTGGCGCCAAAGGAATAGCCCATATCGGTGTCATCCAGGCATTGGAAGAAAACGGAATCCCTATTGATTATGTGGCTGGTACCTCGATTGGTGCCATCATTGGCGGTTTTTATGCCATGGGGCTTTCTCCGGCTGACATGTTGACGTTAATCAAATCGCCAGAGTTCTACAAATGGATGAATGGAACCGTTGAAAAGCAATACATTGACTACATCAGGGAACCATCTCCGACGCCGGAAATTATATCGACGGATATTTCTTTGAAAGATACGGCCCTTAAACCGGGTAAGATTCTGCCGACAAGTCTGCTGAACCCGATTCAGATGAATTTTGCCTTTTTACAGCTGTTTGCTCAGTATACGGCAGCCTGCAAAGGCGATTTCAGCAAATTGTTTGTGCCATTCCGGAGTGTTGCTTCAAACGTCGATAGCTTTAAACCCTATATTTTCAGGAAGGGCGATCTTGGCGATGCGGTCAGAGCATCCATGAGCTTTCCGTTCGTTTTCAAGGCCATTAAGGTGGATGGCAAGCTGTTATATGATGGCGGTATCTATAACAATTATCCTGTGAACATCGTTAAAAGTGATTTTAATCCGGATGTGATCTTTGGCAGCATCGTGTGCAATCATGGCAACAAGCCGGATGATTATGATATGATCGGACAGTTGACTAACATGATTATGCGTCCGAGCGATTATAACGTGCCGGAAGAAAATGGCTACCAGATACAGTTTAATTTACAGGGTGTCACGCTGCTGGATTTTCAAAAGGCGGATTCCATCTATAAAGTCGGCTATGAAACAACCATTGCCAATATCGATAGTTTTAAAAGGCTGGTAAAAAGACGGGTTGATCCGTTAGAGGTCAACATGAGAAGATACCTGTTCAGAAGCAAACTCCCAGTCCTTCGATTCCGGAAAATTGAAATTCATGGGGTGACAGA
>JAUZOU010000553.1 GCA_030706285.1 Bacteroidota bacterium | reverse complement strand
GAATCCGGTATAGCAGTCATAGCATTCCACCTTGTTCCTGTCAGCGATAGCCTTGATCAGCTCGGTTGTCACGATGGTCTTGACAATGTATTCGTTGCCCTTCAGTTTGCCGGACTCTTTCCATCTGGTAATGAGGTAATAGACGAAAAGGATGGCCGTCTGGTTTCCATTCAGTAAGATCCATTCACCTCTGTCATTTTTAACAGCGATGCCCATACGATCGGAATCCGGATCGGATGCCATGACAATGTCCGCATCGACGGCTTTCGCCTTTTCGATAGCCATGTTCAAAGCGGCCGGTTCTTCAGGATTGGGCGAAACGACAGTCGGGAAATTACCGTCCACGACATTTTGTTCTGGAACCGGGATGATGTTTGAAAAGCCAAAAGCTTTCAGGCAGGCAGGAATGATCCGAACACCTGTTCCATGAATTGGCGTATAAACAATTTTCAGTTGACTCTGTTGCTTGATGGCACCAGGAGACAGAGAAATGGTTTTGATCTGCTCGATGAAAGCCTCGTCGATTTCCTGACCGATGGTCTCGATCAAGGCAGGATTGCCCTTAAATTTGATGTCGGTTATGTTGACGTCGTTAACTTCGGCGATAATGTTGACGTCATGAGGCGTAATAATCTGCGCACCATCTTCCCAGTAAGCCTTATAGCCATTGTATTCCTTCGGATTGTGCGAAGCTGTCAGAATAATGCCACTCTGGCAACCCAGTTTGCGAATGGCAAAAGACATCTCCGGAGTAGGACGGAGGTCTTCAAACAAATAGACCTTGATGCCGTTTGCTGAAAAGATATCAGCTGAAATCTCTGCAAACCGGCGGCTGTTGTTTCGACAGTCGTGACCGATGACCACTGAGATCTGAGGCCGGTTGGCAAAACACTTGTTCAGATAGTTGCTGAGCCCTTGAGTGGCCGCACCGACTGTGTAAATGTTCATGCGGTTCGTTCCGGCACCCATGATGCCACGAAGGCCGCCGGTTCCAAACTCGAGGTCGCGATAGAAACTTTCAATCAGATCGTTTTTATCCTCTTTATCCAACATGGTTTGCACTTCGGCACGCGTTTGTGCGTCAAAGGCCTCACTGAGCCAACTATTGGCTCTTTCTGTGACAGTATGCAACAATTGTTCGTCCATAATTAGTTAATTATCATGAATGGTTTTTGTGACCTTTAGTTTGTCGCCGGTCTCTTTTATGATATTCCGATAGTATTTTTCATCATATCCGGGAAAATCCGGGTAAACGGTTTCTCCGTAAGGATTACGTTCAAATTGTCCGTTTTTCTCTTTCTTGACATTCCCGTCCATGTATTTGACCAGTAAATATTCTCCGAGCTGTTTCCAGCGTGCCGTTGTTTCCTGTGCTCTGGTTACGGAAAAATCGGTGAGCAACGTGCGGACTGAATCAGGGTATTGGGCGTACAATTCCCTGACTTTGGCATCCATCACCGGTACTTCTTTGTTGAATGTTTCTTCCATGCTTTGCTGTACAGGGCGGATATCCTTGATCATAAAACTGTATTTGGAATAGCACATGTTAGCCACCCAGTTGTGAATCCAGAAGGCCGAGGTCCACGAGAAGGTGAGCATGTCGCCGTTACCGGCACGGTAACATTCCGGAACATCCTTGATGCCGCAATACATGGGTACGTACACATTCGTGTTGGCATCGTCTACGCCAAACCAAAGAATCCCGCCCACAGGATCGGGCAGCCAGCTGCGCATCTGCGCGACAAAGCTGAAACCGGTCTGTTGGGTGGCTGTTGCCCGTTCGTTGACATAAGTAACGGAGTCGACTGTAAATTCCATGGGGCGCCAACGGTACGGAGAATGGAACGGGCCGCTGCCGATGTCTGTATTCATATCGAATTCGGTCCCTTCGAAATGGTCGCGCATAAATCCTTTGAAATCCTGAACACTCAGTTTTCTGTCCGGTTTGATGTAGAGCGGCATGGCTTCATTGCTTTGACCGTTGATGTAAGGAAGATAGCTGTCCATACCGGCTTTGGCATGACGGAAAAAAGCCCAGACCCTGGCTTCGCAGCCACGGAGCGAACTGAATGTCAGTGG
>JAUZOU010000552.1 GCA_030706285.1 Bacteroidota bacterium | reverse complement strand
TACAGTTTGGCTACAAATTATAAGCAAACGTTCGAATAAATAATTAAATTCAAAGATTGAACCGCTTTTTTTCAGCCATTTATAAAATTCAACATGAAAGAGAAACATTCTATTCTTTGCCATATTGATATTCATTCAATCGTTTAAGCATAAATATATCACAATAATTGAATTTATTGCGTCATTTTGATTTGTAAAGTCAAATAATGTTACCTATCTTTGCTGCGAACTAAAATCTGTTATAGATATGGGCTAACATTCATCCGTTTCATTTGTATACACCAACAATTATCCAACTATGAAAAAAATTGAAGCAATCATCAGAAAATCCAAATTCGAAGATGTCAAAAAGGCATTGTATGAAGTCGGCATTGAATGGTTTTCCTATTGGGACATTACAGGGCTGGGGAAATCGACTGAAGACCAGGTCGTAAGAGGTCAGATTTTCCAATCCAGCTACATTCAGAGGCGAATGCTTTCCATTGTCGTACGTGATATTAATATTGAAAAAACAGTCAATGCCATCATGAATGCGGCAAGAACTGGAAATCAAGGAGACGGAAAAATTTTCGTCTATGATATCGAAGAAACGTTCCGGATCAGGACCGGTGAAACGGGTCCTGATGCCTTGTACAACAAAGATGAAAACAACAAAACAGATCATTGACAATGAAAAAATACATCCTGCCTATCTTCCTCCTATTCGTTGCTGGCGTTGCACCAACTGTCGCCCAGACACCTGTTACAACTGTCATTAAACCTGTTATTGATTCCGGTGACACGGCCTGGATGATTGTAGCTACAGCCTTAGTCTTATTGATGACCATTCCGGGCCTTGCCCTGTTTTACGGCGGTCTGGTGAGACGTAAAAACGTATTGAATGTCCTGATGCAATGTATTATTCTCGCAGCTGTTATCAGCATCGAATGGGTGATCTGCGGATATAGCCTTTCCTTTAGCAATTCAAAAGGCATTCTGGCACCATTCATCGGCAATTTCGACTGGGCATTCTTAAATGGTATCCATGTGGGAGATCTCAGCCCCTATTTCATTTCTCATTCTCAGCCAACCCCCGACGGAGGGACAATAGGAACCATTCCTCACATCTTGTTTATCCTTTTCCAATGTATGTTCGCCGTCATTACACCGGCGTTGATTATCGGTGCTTTTGCTGAACGTATCAAGTTTAAGGGATTCCTCGTTTTTACAGTCCTGTGGTCATTGATCGTCTACAATCCCGTTGCACACTGGGTATGGTCATCGACAGGCTGGTTGTATAAACTCGGCGCACTAGATTTCGCCGGCGGTACTGTTGTACACATCAACGCCGGTATCGCAGCGATTGTTACAGCCATTATGTTAGGAAAACGCAGTGACTATCAAGGTCATGCCATACCACCTCACAACATTCCATTCGTCTTCATCGGGGCTGCCTTATTGTGGTTCGGATGGTTCGGATTCAATGCAGGAAGCGGCCTGGCAGCCGACGGACTGAGTGCCAGCGCTTTTCTGGTGACACACATCAGCGCTGCCGCAGCTGCATTAACCTGGGGCTTGTTGGATTGGTTCCATGGTAAAAAACCGACTATTGTAGGTGTGTGTACCGGAGCTGTTGGCGGTCTGGTGGCCATCACACCGGCGGCTGGTTTTGTCAACGTCTCAGGCGCACTGATTATAGGGGTAGCCGTTTCACTCGTCTGCTTTTACATGGTTGCTGTTGTCAAACCGAAATTCGGGTATGACGATGCATTAGATGCTTTTGGTGTCCATGGTATCGGCGGTATCCTCGGTGCAATCATGACTGGTTTGTTGGCAACACCGGCTATTCAATCAGCCTACAGCGGAGCCTTCTACGGCAACATCCATCAACTGTTCGTACAATTGATCGCTGTTGTGGCAACCATTATTTATTCGGGCGTTTTAACAGCTGTCCTGTTCAAGCTGACAGACAAAGTCTTCGGATTACGAGCCAAAACAAACGAAGAATCTGTTGGACTGGATGAAACGCAACACGGGGAAACAGCGTATACAACATTCGACTGATTTCAATTTCAACTATCTATCTATATTTGTAAAAAGAGCGATTA
>JAUZOU010000551.1 GCA_030706285.1 Bacteroidota bacterium | reverse complement strand
GTTGCCGGATGATGTGCCTGGTCTGAGCCAGTTGCAGCAACGGCAGGCTATGTTGAAGAATTGTCTGGCAGACTACCGGCTAAGTCCATTTGTGTCAAGCTACTTTGGCAAACCTTTCCAGAAGGGTCGCGTAATGTATGGCAATTGCCTGCAGGATATGCTGGAACAGGTACCTTGTACGCACGAAGATCTTGTTTCCGTTTGTCAGGCGAACTTTATACGACGAAAGACCGAAGATGGTTACATCTATTTCGTCGCGTTGCAAAAGAACCGGCCCATAGATCAGTGGGTCAGCCTTGGAGTCGCCGCCAGATCTGTTTTGTTTTTCAATCCTCTGACCGGTGAGAAGGGAAAAGCCAGGCTTCGTATTTCCAACGGTCTGGCTCAAGTGTATCTTCAGCTGAAACCAGGCCAGTCGATGATCATCCGGACATATAATCAGGAGGACGTGGCCGAACCACTTTATCCGGTCTATCAACGAGAAGGTATTGATTTTCTGAATGCCACTCAACCGGTAATAGGAATGGCGACCAACAAACAACCTAAACGGGCAAAAATAGTCAACCTGCATGGTAAGTGGACATTCCGGTTTACAGAAGGAGATCCGGCCATACCCGGAACGTTTATCATGAGAGGAACTCCGGTTTCCTGGACGGATTTGCCGGTGAAAGCATCGACTGTTTATGCTGGTACCGGGCGTTATACCTTGAAATTTAAGTTGACCGGCGTGAAAGCCGATGACTGGCGGCTTAACCTGAACGGGTTGGCAGAAAGTGCCCGTGTCTACCTGAATGGACAGTATGCCGGCGAAGTCTGGAGTTTACCCTATACGCTCAATGTCGGTCGTTTCCTGAAACCTGGCAAAGCCAATCTGATTGAAATCGATGTAACGAATCTTCCGGCAAACCGGATTGCCGATTATGACCGGAGAGGCGTGAAGTGGCGTATTTTCAAGGAAATCAATTTCGTTGATGTGACATATAATAAAACGCTGTATGATAAATGGCCTATTATGCCATCAGGATTAACCCGGCCAATCTCGCTGGAACCCTTGTATATCAAGTCCAATTAAGCTGCAACCCCTGATTGTATGATACAAGCGCGCATATAAGGCATGCAGGACAAAGGTCAGGCTGGCATACGGAATAGATATAGCCTTATTTTAACAAAAAATAGTATTCTATGAAAAAACACTTAATTAGTCTCGTGGCGTTATTGATGGTTTTCTCAGTAACGGCATGGCCGGCTGAGACAGAGCTGACCATACAGACGAAGAAAACAACAGCTTCGGTCAACCCGGACATGTACGGTATTTTCTTTGAGGACATCAACTTCGGCGCAGATGGCGGTCTGTATGCCGAACTGATAAAAAACCGTTCGTTTGAGTTTCCTCAGTCTTTGATGGGGTGGGTGACGTATGGCAACGTGGTAGTAAAAAATGACGGTCCTTTCAAGCGGAATCCACATTATGTGACGCTGTTCTATCCCGGTCATGATCAGAAATATACGGGACTTGAAAACGAAGGCTATCGTGGCATCGGTTATCATAAGAATGCGGCCTACCGCTTTTCAACCTGGGCAAGGGTCAATTCGGGAGAACAGCGGATCCGCGTGGAATTTATCGATGAACAGAACAATATTATGGCTCATCAGACTGTCACCATCAACAGTACAGACTGGAAAAAATACGAGGTTATCCTGACTGCCAGTCAGGATGTCAACAAGGGTCGTTTGCGCATTTTCCTCGAAACGCACGGACCGCTTGATCTGGAACACATTTCCCTGTTTCCGGCCGATACCTGGAACGGTCGCGAAAATGGCATGAGAAAAGATTTGGTACAAGCGCTGGCCGATTTACATCCTGGCGTGTTCCGCTTTCCTGGTGGCTGTATTGTTGAAGGAACAGACCTGAATACCCGTTATTATTGGAAAAATACCATCGGACCGATAGAAAACCGGCCTTTGAATGAGAACAGATGGCATTATACGTTTCCGAATCGCTTCTTCCCGGATTATTACCAGAGTGATGGTCTTGGCTTCTTTGAGTATTTTCAGCTCTGTGAGGATCTGGGGGCTCAACCACTGCCTG
>JAUZOU010000550.1 GCA_030706285.1 Bacteroidota bacterium | reverse complement strand
GCTTTCAGGTGCTTGGTACAGACCTGCTCCATTTCAAGCTGCACCGTCCGGTTTTTAGGATCCACGTAGGCAAATTGACAAGCCTCTTGATCTCTCTGATCGTTTTCAGTAATTGTGTATAAGGTCTCCTTCAGGTGAAAGATGGGCCAATCTCTGGAAAGAACCAACCTCAAATCATATAAAGCTGCGGACTGAAGTCCGTCACTGAGGTGGTTGATCGCTTCTTTGGCCGCTTGGGTTCGAATCAACATCAATGGTCCGAAATCGAAATCGTCTCTGAGGCTGCCTGGCTGATAGTCGTTCAGCGGATGTAACAACCTTTTTCCGGCAACCACTTCCGTATAATCGGCATACAAGATCCCTGCTTCTATATCTGCAGCAACTTGTAACATCCTGTCAATGGCGTATTTTCCTGGATCCGGCAGAAAAGGCCTGGTGAACAGTATGAAATAATCAGCCTCGACTGACTGGATGATATGGCGTAATCCTGCACTGGAAAATGGATTTGACTTGGCATGTACTTGATATGGTTGTGCTTTTTCTGTCAGATCATCGGAGAAATCAGTGTTGCCGGTATAGAAAAAGGGAATCAAAGACATAATTCGTTTGTTTTTTATCCCGAACCATCATGGTATGGATCATTCAGGAAAACCGTTATTACGTACAAAATTAATTGAAAATTTGGTATTTCAAGGTATCTTTGCTTGTCTTGACAACACATATATATAATGGAATCGATAAAGGTTATTGGTTTTGATGCGGATGATACGCTGTGGGTAAACGGTTCGTACTTTTTGGAAGCGGAAAAAACATTTTGTGAACTGCTTTCTGATTATATGACTCCTGACGAGCTAAGCCATACGTTATATCAAACTGAAGTCAAGAACCTGAAATGGTATGGTTATGGTGTCATGGCCTATACCCTGTCGTTGGTAGAAACAGCCATTGCTGTCAGTCAAGGGAAAATTCCTGCTTCAGTTATACAAACGATTCTTGAACTTGGACGGCGTATGCTGAGCCAGCCGGTGCAATTATATCCAGGTGTGAAAGAGACGCTTCCGGCCTTGCAGCAGCATTACAAACTGATTGTTATCACAAAGGGCGATTTGCTCGATCAGCAGCGGAAGCTGAAGAAATCTGGGTTGATGCCCTATTTCCATCATCTGGAAGTGGTCAGCGAAAAGCAATCGTCCAATTACCTGAAACTAATCAATGTGATGGGTATTCAGCCTTCCGAGTTTCTGATGGTCGGAAATTCATTGAAGTCCGACATCATTCCTGTTTTAACCATTGGGGGACAAGCTGTACACATTCCTCAAAAGGAGGTTTGGCAGCAAGAAGAATCTGGAAAGCCGTCTTTACCTTATATTGAAATTGACTCCATGGAACAGCTTGGGGCGTTATTTCAACTCTGATCGGAAGGCATTCATCCACTTTTTTGCCTTGTATACGGCCTCTTTTTTGCATTAGTGCCGGCTTTTTGTCTCTTTTTGACGATGGTTTCCGTGAAAATCGAGGCCTAGGGAGCTTGAATTTTAAGATACATCTGGTCTTAATTCGCAAAGTTGGTGGCTTTTTCATCGTCTGTTGAAAAAAAATGACCTGATTTTTGGATTGATTGTAAGGTAGTTGGCACTTTTTTATGTTTTACAGCATAATTTTTTTGTCAAAATGTTTGGAGGATAGCCAAAAAGGGCCTACTTTTGCAACGCTTTTAACGAAAAGCATGCTTCACACAAGACATTCTGCTTACATCTTTTTTAGAATTGAAAATATTCGAAAAAAAGATTTGTGAATTAGAAAACTTGAAGTATCTTTGTAACCCTTTCGCCGCGAAAACCACGAGCCTGATGAAGTCTCGTTTTTTTGAAGTGAAAGAACGCTAAGAGCGACAAGAGACGATCTTTGAGATATTGAGATACAAGTAGTACAAGAAACAAGAAATTTGGGTAAAACCAAACCGTCAAGAGAGAAAGTACCCTGGAGCCAAGGAAAAAGAAAAAAGAACAAACTTATACAATGAAGAGTTTGATCCTGGCTCAGGATGAACGCTAGCGATAGGCTTAACACATGCAAGTCGAGGGGCATCAGGAGTAGCAATACT
>JAUZOU010000055.1 GCA_030706285.1 Bacteroidota bacterium | reverse complement strand
ATAAAAGTCTGGCCTATTATGAGAAGCAGGC
The DNA here is from genome assembly GCA_030706285.1 of Bacteroidota bacterium. Taxonomy (GTDB): domain Bacteria; phylum Bacteroidota; class Bacteroidia; order Bacteroidales; family UBA1402; genus UBA8389. The sequence continues at coordinate 11,682 of JAUZOU010000055.1, read as the reverse complement.
CATTCCGGAAGCAACGATCATCATCGAGCAATCCACCCTCAGTTATAAAGCCGGAGCCATGGATTACCTCGATTACATCCAAAACCTCACTCATGCCCTCTCCATCAAACAACAATACCTTGATGTGCTTGCCCGCTACAACCAAACCGTTGTTGCCATCGAACACCTCACCGGAAAAATCTATTAAGACAATGAAGAAAATCCATATAACGGCCCTAGTGGCCATAGCTACCGTTCTTTTGTTCCCTTCCTGCAAAGGGACGTCGAAAACCGCCCCTGAAACGGAACAGGAAGAAACACTGCCGGAGGACATCGTCGAACTCCGGCAGGATCAAATCAACGTGGCCGGCATTCAAACCGGCTCCATTGAAAAACGCAGCCTCAGCCGTACGTTGAAAGTCAGCGGTACCGTCTGCGCCTCCCCCCAAAGCCAGGCTTCCGTCTGTGTGCCCATGGGTGGATTCATCAAAAAATCGTATCTGATACCCGGTAATGCCGTCCGGAAAGGCCAGGTGCTGGCAGTCGTGGAAAACCAGGATTTTGTCGACATCCAGCAAAGCTACCTGGAAGCCAAGGACAAACTGGAATTCGTGGCAGCCGATTACAGACGGCAACACGAATTGTACAAAAACGATGTCACGTCTCAGAAAAACCTGCAACAGATCACCTCCGAATACAAGACACTCCAGGCGCAGAAACAGGCCTACCGGCAAAAACTGCAGATGATCGGCATCAATCCGGCCCGCCTGACAGCCAACAACATCCGGAGTTCGGTCAATATCGTCTCTCCCATCTCCGGATTTGTCAAGACCGTCAACATCAACCTGGGAAAATACGTCGCTCCGTCAGATATCCTGTTCGAAATCGTTAACAGCAACGACCTGTTCCTGGAACTGACACTTTTCGACAAAGACGCCGACAAAGTCTCGAACGGTCAGTCCATCCATTTTTTCATCAACAATGAGACGGAACAGCATGAGGCATTGATTTACCAGACCGGCAAATCCATCGGGGAAGACAAGACCTACAAGGTTTATGCCAGAATTTCAAGCAAATGCAAGAACATCCTGCCAGGCATGTACGTCAACGCCCTGATCGAATCGGCCACCAGCAAAGTCACCGCCCTGCCTTCCGACGCCATCGTTAGCTTCGACGACAAAAACTACATTTTCATCGTCAGCAAACATAAGCAGGAAAAAGGCAAACCCGTCACCGAATACCGCATGATCGAAGTGGAAAAAGGCCTTTCGGACAACGGCTACACCCAGGTCATCCTACCGCCGTCCTTTGACACCCAGGCAAGCCAAGTCGTCATCAAAGGTGCCTATAACCTACTCGCCGCCAAAAAGAACGCCGGTGAAATGAGCTGCTGACGCCCTTGGAACATCAACCAGACAATTTCTATCAAGATCAACCGTTTTTAAATAAGACAGTCTAATCGTTACGCAAATGAAATTAGCTTGTTTTATCGTGACATGCCTCATTTCCGTGAGCGGATTCGGGCAAATCAACAACAATGCTGCCGTCAAATCCGCCATCCCGTACGGCAACAACCCACAGGCAGGGCATTTTTACAAAATCAGAGGGTTTAACATGTACGTGGAAGAATACGGAGCAGGCAAACCATTGTTGCTGATCCATGGTAACGGAGGCTCCATCGCAGCCTTTGACCAAAACATCCCCTATTTTGCCCGTAAATACCGGGTCATTGCTGCCGACAGCCGTGCCCAGGGCAAATCGGTCGATCCCGGTGATTCGCTTTCGTTTGAGATGATGGCCGATGATGAAGCCGCTTTATTGCATCAGCTGAACATTGACTCCGCCTACGTAATCGGCTGGAGCGACGGAGGCATTGTTGCCATCGAAATGGCCATCCGCCATCCGGACAACGTAATCCGGTTTGCTGCCACCGGAGCCGATATCTGTCCCGATTCGACAGGCCAAGCCATTATTCCTTCTTCCTGGACCGACGAAAAAAGAGACTACGAAGCCTCTCGACAAAAAACGGCCATGACCCCAGACGAAAAACGCCATTGGAAGCTTCTGACACTGGATTGGTTCCAGCCGGCGATTCCGTTGTCTTCCCTCCAATCCATCCGCTGCCCGGCGCTGATCATCGGCGGAGACCACGATCTGATCAAAATCGAACACACGGTTTTGATTTATCAGTCAATTCCCCAGGCCGCTCTCTGGATCGTTCCAAACTCCGGACATGCCACCTTGCGCGAACATGCCGCCGATTTCAACCGGTGTGTGGATGCTTTTTTTTGACGTTCCACCAGTTAGACAATTCTTATGCAATGGGATACCGCAACGATCAACCTTGACGACGGGAAGCCGGCTCGCGCCCTGGCTCCCGTTATCGTTTCAGCCAGCCGGGCAACCGACATTCCGGCTTTTTATGCCGATTGGTTCATACACCGCCTAAAAACCGGCTACCTGAAATGGAAAAATCCGTTTAACGGGGCATCCAGCTACATTTCGTTCCAACAAACCCGGCTAATCGTCTTCTGGTCAAAAAATCCACGGCCCCTCTTTCCGTATCTGCCCTATCTTGACGAACGAATGCCCAACTATTATTTCCAGTTTACGCTAAATGACTACGATCACGAACGCCTGGAACCGAACGTACCTGACGTTCAGGCCCGCATTGATACCTTCATTGAATTGTCAGAACGAATCGGACCATCCAAAGTCATCTGGCGGTTCGATCCGCTGATCCTTACCAAGCAGATGGGCGTCGACGAATTACTCCGGAAAATCGAAACGACCGGAGACCAGTTGAAAGGTCATACTCAAAAACTGGTCATCAGTTTCGCTGACATCGCGCCCTATAAACACGTCCGGACAAATCTGACAAACCAATCGGTCGACTACCTTGAATTCGACGAACCATCCATGCTTAAACTGGCCCTCGGACTTCAACAACTGAACGCAAAATGGGGATTTACAATCGCCACCTGTGCCGAGCCCCTCGATCTGTCAGCCTACGGCATCAAACACAACAAATGCATCGATGACGATCTGATTGCCAGACTCTTTCCTTCCGACAAAAAACTGATGGACTTTCTGGGGATTTCTTTTGCGCAACCAGGTCTGTTTCCGGCTGCCGAGTCACGTTATCTCCCGGCCGAATCCCATGATTCTATAGAGGTCTGTTCTACTGCCAGTCCCCATCACCCTGCAACGTTTTATCAACCTACCGGGTTCCAGTATCCCACCATTCAACCATCGAAAGCAAAATCACTGAAAGACAAAGGCCAACGCCCCAATTGCGGATGCCTCGTCAGCAAAGACATCGGCGCCTACCACACCTGTCCCCACCTGTGCATCTACTGCTACGCCAATGCCTCAACCAACACCGTCCTCAAAAACTGGCACCTCCATCTGTCCAACCCAACCGCTGAGACAATGACGGGCGAAACAGATTGAATACATCAGATTTTATCCTCATCCGACCCTTTATAGCCTGATTAATTACCAGCAAAATTATTGAGCAGCCAGTTTCCGAACTATTGATCAATCCTTGCCTGCAAGCCACATAGATATCTGTTCCTAAAATTTTTATCAAAAATATCCAAACCATCAATTATTTATCTCAAAATATGTATATATTAGTACCAGCTTAATCTATCCATGATAGATATCTAACAACAGCCTCAGCCAAGCACTTTCCCCAACAAGCTCAAACCATAAGAGCCACCCCGGAACACAAGCTGAGCCCGGATAAACAACTAACCTTCAAGCCCCATAAAAAACTCATACCCAACCATTCCCTATGCGCTTCAAACTTAATTTAATCTTTGATTTCAACCCCTTTGGCAACACCCTCCCCGCCAACTACCAATACGAACTATCCGGCTGGATCTACCACACCCTCGCCCACGGCGATACCGCCTATTCAGAGTGGTTGCATCAGAACGGCTATATCAAAGACCAAAAACAATTCAAATTGTTTACCTTTTCCAATCTTCAGATTCCCAAACTCCAGATGGATGGTGACCGGCTAATTTTGCTGTCCGATCAGGCTCAACTATATTTGTCATTCTTACCAGAACGTGCCACCGAAGAATTCATCAAAGGCCTTTTCTCCTCCCAGTCGTTCGTATTAGGCGACCGCCACAGTCAAGTACAATGCCACGTTCAAAGCATCGAATTAATCGAGCCACCCACCTTCGAACCCTCCATGACATTCCGCACCCTCTCCCCAATGGTCTTGTCCGGACATCTGCCCAATGGCAAACCCACCTACCTATCTCCGGATGCCCCTGACACCGCCCGAATGATTTATGAAAACCTTTGTGCGAAATACCAAGCATTTTACGGAAAGCCGTTTGAGATTACTCCGGAAAATAATACCGATCCGCAATCGCTTTATAACGGAAGCATTTCAAAAGATGCAACGGTTTACACTTCTATAGACAAGCAAACAGATCGTACCTCAGAGCCGGACAATGAAAACCAAGCTATTCCCGGAACATCGTTTGAGATTCTTTCTCCTCCCAAACGCAAGAAAATAACCATCAAAGCCGGCACCCCCCAGCAAACCTATATAATCGGTTACCAGACTCACTTCCGCATCAGCCTTCCTGCTGAGCTTATGCGGATTATGAACGAGACAGGCATCGGCAAGGCTGGAAGTATGGGGTTTGGTATGGTAGAAGAGTACAAACAAGTCACCTCTCCAAAAAAATCAGAGAGGTGACTATAAAACATACAAGAAAATGTCCCAGCAAATATTTCAATTCCACAATGGTCTGATTAAAGAAAATTATAGTAATATACTATAAATAAGACATATATAATGGGGTTTCAATTCTTTATTGATCTGATTTTTTATATTAATGACAAATATACAGAAATAAAAATAAAAATGGAATAGCGGTTTTCTCAATAAAATAACCCATCAAATTGGATTATTATATATATTGCAGAAAATTTCTACCATCAATGAATAACTTTGTAATTGAAGAAGGCCATATTTTTCAAAGAGAAGACTTTGAATCTTATGCAAAATGGAAAATAAATGATCTTTTGAAAAGTGGTATGTCATCGGAAGAAATTATTAATTTCTACGATGAAGATGAATGGCGTTCATATGTTAAATCTTATATTATGAGCAATTCTATTAGCACAATCAATTTGAAATGGCTCACCAACCCCACTGGCGATCCTTTTGCCGATGCTGGGGGATTCGTCATCAAGTACCTTCTTGAAAAATTCCCTGAGAAAAGTATCTTGGAGCTGATCGATTACATTACTAAAATCTATGTAGAAAAATGGGAAGGGAAGCTTAACGCCTTTTTTCTCAACTCAAAAATCACTCAACCAGCTTTTCAGGGACCAAAAAAAATAGAAGAAACACATAACTACTTTGAATCGCTAATCAACGAAACAGAGCCTTACGAAATAGGCTATTGCCGGATAACCGGACAAGAGACCAAACTCTTTTTTGCAGGTCGGGATAATTCCATCATGACAGGTTCCGGGACGCTTATTAATTTCCATCATTTCTTTCAGAAAGGAATTTCTCTCTCCAAAGAGGCCATTATCCGGATGCATTTTATTCCCTTTGCTTGCCAACAACTACAGGGAAAAATTGGATTGATGCAAAGCAGCAGTGAAAAAATAAGCCGACTGTTTGTCAAGCAAATAGTGGAAAGAAACCTACATGATCTTGGTCTCGGTGTATCGGAGGGTGTCTTAAAAGCTGGTATGAGCAAACCAGCCAATGCCATTTTTGATTTTGTCGATTATGCACTTACTCAACTTATTGAATTCAGAGAAGAGAATAATCTTCCATCATTAACTTTATACCATTTTACGAATTTCGGAGCCAGCCCTGATATTCAAGTGTATCAACTTCCAGCCAACGTCTTTCTTTTCTACAGAACATGTTTGCAACCAAAATTCAAAAAAGATTGGCTAAAATTTATACGATCTTATTATTCCGACAGTCATTACAAAGGGGCAAAATTCAATGCCCAAACAGACAACTTTGAAATTATCAAATCAAAAGAGACAGAGTCCGTTCATGAAGAGGAATACAGACAGTGGTATAATCGTATTTATAACAAGCTATTAACGGGAGATTCTATCAGACCGGAAATCTTACAATGGTCACGTCTGCATCCTTTTAATTTTGAAATTGTATCCATCTACCAAAAAAATATTATAGGCATGAAAAAAGAAACTATTGACAAGATTAAAGAACTGGCAGTTTTTCTTGTACGGGAAGAAGATGCTGACAAAATTAAAAAGCGGATAAAAGCTCTTGATGGAGCAAAAAATGCATCCAGTCTGCGACGTTTTATTCTGAAAGACATTGTTGCTGCAAATTACGCAGCAGGAAATGAGAATCCAATTATCACAGTAGAAGATTACATCAACTATTTATTCCCAGATGGATCATACTGGAATGAAATCAGAGATCTATTGCTGATTGCCATCTATCAGGAATTGCACGAACGGAATCTGATTTCCGAAGAGTTGAAAATGGAGCTAAAAGATGAAAATGAAAATGAATCAAACAATAACTAAATAGATTTATTATGAAAAACAGAAAAACACAGGGATTCGTATTAATCGACGTGGATGTTGTCGCACTAAATAATGCAGGAAAGAACACACAAAGCAATAATGACAATGCCATTGCAACCAAATCAATCCGTAAAAACGGACGAAATTATGTTTACGTATCGGGACAAGCCTGGCGTTACTGGTGGCGGGAAGCCTTACAAAAAAATTCTGGATGGAATTTATCTCCGATTACTCGAGATGGCAAAATAGCCTTTACCAATGCTGACCCTTTGAAATATCCTGATGATGATGTATTCGGATACATGCGTGCCGCTAAAGATGCCGAGTTGGATGAAAACGGAGAACCGGTAAAAGACAAAAAAGGGAATATAAAAATGACCAACGTTACAGTTACACGAATTTCGCCATTGAAAAATTCGGCAATTATTTCTGCAGCTAGTGTGCGCCCAGAAGAAAACTGGTCAAGTATGGCTCGCCAAGAAGGTGATGCCGTTCCCTATGAGAAGCAGGAATATTGCGCAACAATGAAAGGTATGTTCAGCCTAGATCTGTCGATGGTCGGTACTTTTTCAAATTATGATCGTACCGGGTATAAGAATTTGTCTATTGTATTACAAGAAGAAGCCATAAAAAACGGGGCAGAAGAAATTGATGATCCATTTGTAACAGACAGTAAAGGGAAACCTAAAAAGCTAATCCGCTTAGCCAAAGAAGTTCGTCAAAAGAGAGCTGTTGATGCCATTCTGGCTCTAAAAACAATCAATGGAGGCGCGATGCAGACCAACAATCTGGGTGATGTGACGCCGAAACTCATTATCTTGGCTACAACGAAAACTGGGAATCATCCCTTCAGCCATATTGTTGGAAATAAAGGACAACGTGATGAAGAAGTCGTTTTCAATTTTGATGGATTAGTTGAAGTGCTAAAAGATTACAAAGAGACCTTTGAAGAGACTGTGTTTATTGGTCGACGCTGTGGTTTTATGGATGAGATTGCCAATGAGCTTAAAACACTTGAAACATTACCGAATATTCCAACAGTAAAAATCTTGTCGGTTAATGATGCCATCGATCAATACTGTGTACAAATGAAATCTCAAATAGAATAATGAAAGCCTTCCGTATAAAAATAAACTCGTGGACATCAAGCTTCAGGTACCCAAATCTAATCTCGGGTTTCCAGCCAACGCTTGAAGTTCCACCGGTGAGTACGGTAATGGGATTGATCAATGCTGCTTCAGGAAAATATCTGGAAAATAGAGAAATAGAATTGGGCTATTATTTTTGCTTTAAAATAAAGGCAATCGATTTGGAAACAATTTACCAGATTAAAGCAAACGATAAAAGCATTCCAGAAAACACGGTGAAGTCGAATGTCATTCAGCGCGAATTCCTTTACGATTGTCAATTATTTCTCTATCTGACCGATGAAGAGCTGGTTTCATATTTTCGTCAACCAGCTTATCAACTTTTGTTAGGACGTAGCGGCGATCTGGCAGGAATCGAAAGCATCAAAGAAGTGAAATTTCAAGAGATCAACAATGCCAAGATTGGAGGGCAGGTCATTCCGTTTAACAACCATTATTTACCCGGACAAATTCAGGCTTTGCCTCGATATTTCAGTAACACAATTCCAAGGAAAAACCTTGGAACCGAACCGTACTCCATAATTTCGTACACTAATCCGGTTTCTTCTCAATTAGCCGGATATAAACCAGAGCTGGAAGAATTTGATAGTGATATTTATCTTCATAGATTTGCCGTATGACAGAACTACCTCAGGAGGTTCTGGCCAAATCAGAACCTCCTGTTTCATTGAAACAACATATCGACGAGTGCCTTCAGGTATATGAGTCGCTTCGGAAAGCCTTTGAACGATTACCGGTAAACGATTCAGATCATTTTTGGAAACTCGTCCGTCTTGGAATTATTTTCCATGACTTAGGTAAAACTCATACTGAATTCCAGAAAGTGCTGATAAAAAAAAAGGATCAATGGTATCATCAAAGGCATGAACTGTTTTCAACACCGTTTATCGATTATTTAAATATACCGGAAAAAGATAAACTGCAGTTAAAATTGATTATTGTCGGACATCATAAAGATTTTCATGAGCTGTTTAATCATATTCAACGAGATTATAAAACTGGGGACGATCCCTTTTCTTTTGAAGAAGACGGAAAGTTGGAATGGAATGAAGAAACCGAAAAGTTGAATTACAATTTTGTCCAATTGCTCTTGAAAGAATACGGTGTTTTACTAAATCCGGAACAGTTATCATTGCCTTTTGGAATTGTAAAGGATTACCTCCGAAGTCCGGTCAATTTATCCAAAACCGATTTTCAAGAGTTGTTACTAGCAGCTGGGGCCTTGAAACAATGTGATCATGCTGCATCTGCCGGAATTTTCAAAATAAACAGGTTGAATGACAGACATTTTGATTTTCTATACAAATCTTCGTTGAGTCCGTATTATCACCAAAAAAAAGCATCAGAAACAGAAGGAAATATTGTGCTGACAGCGCCTACAGGATCTGGAAAAACAGAAGCATCTCTTATGTGGTTGCATAGACAAATGAAAACAAAGGGACAAGGGCGTACTTTTTATATTTTACCATTCACGGCATCCATCAACGCGATGTTCGAACGACTTGATAAAAAAATGCACGGAGACAATGAAATTGTCGGCGTCATTCATGGTAAACTATCGGAATACATTGAAAGCCGCTTCGGCGATGAAAGTTATAGTATTAAAAATGAGTGTCTCAAACATGAACTAAAAGAAAGCTTCCGTGCGTTGACCCCGCCATTAAAAGTAACCACACCTTTCCAATTACTGAAATCCATTTTCGGCATTAAGGGATTTGAGAAAGGTCTGTTTGAAATGGCTGGCGGCTATTTCATTTTCGATGAAATCCATGCATACGATCCAGAGGTTACTGCTCAAATCAAAGTGCTGATTGAATTTGTTACCCGTTATCTTAATGTGCATGTTTGTCTGATGACGGCGACATTGCCGACTTTTCTAAAAAACGAGTTTGAGAAAGCAATCGGATCATTTTCTGAAATAAATGCCGATGAAGCCTTATACCAATCGTTTGTCCGTCATCATATAAAAGTAATGGATGGATTGCTTTCTAATCATATCAGTACGATTCAACAGCGACTAGATGCGGGCGATAAAGTCTTAGTGGTTTGTAATACGGTAAAACAAGCACAAGAAATATATGAAGCTCTCCTAACCTCTCATAAAGTACTACTACACAGTGCATTTAACGGAATTGACCGAAATAAGAAAGAAGCGACACTCAAATCTGATGAAGTCAAGCTTCTGGTTGGGACCCAAGCCATTGAAGTCAGTCTGGATATCGACTATGATGTGATCTTTACAGAGCCTGCACCATTCGATGCTTTATTACAACGTTTCGGACGGATCAATCGTCACCGGATTGACGGAAAATATCGTCCACCCTGTGATTGCATTGTGTTTTCTGAACGAAATAAAGTAGACAAGTTTATCTATAAAAATGAAGAAGTAATCATTCGGACCTTAGAGGCCTTAAAAGAAATAGAATCAAAAAATGGAGGTGTTGTCATTGAAAACGAATTGCAACGATTCATCGATCAGGTTTATCCAGATTGGTCTGCAAAAGACAAAGAAGATTTTGACCGAGTTTATAGTAATTTAAAAGCTGATGTCTGGGAACATCTTGCTCCTTTTATTTATGATTCACATCGTGAAGAAGAATTCGAGAAACAATTTGACGGAGTAAAAGTCCTTCCTGCTGTTCTAAATAAAGAATACCAGATTTTATTGGAAGCCAATCACTTTATCAAGGCCGAAGCATTAAAAGTTTCGATTTCAAAACAGCGATTTGCATCAATGATTACTCATGACGATGGCATTCATCGCGATATTTCCGCTTTTCAGCTAATCCAGAAAAATATAATAAAAGAAATTCCTTATTACATCATTAACCGAGCTTATGATGATGAGCTTGGATTGCAAATAGATACAACCCTTTCTAGAAATGATTATGATAATAATATCCTTTAAGAAGCTTTCATCGTAAAACATATTCTCAAACCTCACTTATCGTGAAACAAATGTTAAAATAAAACAGATAATATTATGGCCCTCCAATACACCTCCAACCTCCATCTCGAATTCCGAGAAAATTCAAGATCCCTGGTAGAAAATCCTATTCTGTGACTATGAAAAAATTCAAAACGCCTGACGATATCCAGATAGCAAAACAACTTTTGTCGCCACCAGGTGATACGATAAAAGATACTATAAAAATGTATAACCTGACTCAAACTGAATTAGCGGAAAGAATGGAAGTGGCAGAAGAAACGATCGATGACATCATTAAGGCTAAAACGCCTATCACTCAAGAAATAGCCACTAAACTCGAACGCATTTTAGCTATTCCGGCTGATTTCTGGCTAAAACGTGAAGAGGATTACCAAATACAACTGCATGAGATTCAAGAGGCAGAGCAAACTAAAAATAAACACGCATAAATATATAAATATCAACATTATAAATAAGCATTTTCACATTTCATAAAGCATGAAATCATGACCATCACCGGCACCCACTTCAATTACTACAACGTTTGCAAACGGAAACTCTGGCTGTTTGCGAGCGGTATCACGATGGAACACAGTTCCGATCTGGTGTATGAAGGGAAGCTGATCCATGAGGAATCTTATCCGCAGCGGCCGGAACGGTACGAAGAGCTTGAAGTGGACGGCATCAAACTGGATTTTTACGATGCCCGCAACAAAGTGATCCACGAGATCAAAAAGTCGGACAAGATCGAGGCAGCCCACGAATGGCAGCTGAAATATTACATCTATGTGTTGGAACGAAACGGTGTCGAAGGTGTGACCGGCATTCTGGAATATCCGACGTTAAGGCAGACACAGAAAGTGGAGCTGAAAGAGCCGGACAAAGCGAAGATAGCAGAGATTGAGGCCGATATTATTCGGATCATCGAATCTGAAAAGTGTCCTAATATCATCCATTCACGCATCTGCAAACAATGCAGCTACTTTGATTTTTGCTATTCCGGCGAAGCAGAAAACGATGTCTGAAAACCTTATAACCTCCTACGAATGAAAAAGACCTATTATT
>JAUZOU010000549.1 GCA_030706285.1 Bacteroidota bacterium | reverse complement strand
GATTTAAGGAAGTCGTTACCCAGGTAATTGTAGTTGTAATTCATCGTAAACGTGACAACTGGCATCGATTCGTAGAGCGCCGATTTTTTCTGCAGCTCTCCGATGGTTTTCTGCTGCATCATGAGCCTGTAAGGAGCCTGTTGATTCAAATCAAAATTCTGAATAACAGGCTGTTCAGACTGCCTTTCAAAGAAGGCAAGATCAATGGGTTCCACAGATACCGGTTGATCCATTTCCCGTCCCATTTGCAATTTCAGCAAATTTTTCTGGACTTCCAGGACGCTCATAATGGCGTTTTTTTGTGTTTCGAGATTCGATTTGGCAACTTTCAGCCTGTCCATGTCCACTTTCCGGATAATGCCATTATCGTAAGAAGCGTTCATGGTTTCCAGCATGTTGTCCATTAGAGACAGACTTTTGTCAAATTGGTCGACAGTATACCGGGTCACTTGGATGGCATAATAGAGACTGGCAGTTTGGGAAATGATGTCTTCTTCCTTTGATTCATGTCCAAGGACTGCCAACTGCTGAGCTGTTTGGGCTATTTTGACCGCATTAAACAGCGACAGGTTCAGTAACTGTTGATTCAATGCCACTCCTACACCGGCCTGATACGTCAGTCCCATTTCAATTTCCATGTAATCAGCTGCATTGGGATCAACCATCGAAGCCGGTAGAAATTTATTCATGAAGTTGGGCATGATAAACTTGGTTTTCTGAATGTTGTCAGTCAGGCTGGCACTTCCGCTAACCTGTGGCAACAAGGCGCCCAACACTTCTTTTCTGGATTGTTCACTTTTTTCCTTGTCAAACCGGGATTTCTTCAGGTTATGGTTATTTTGTAATGCTTCCTTCAGGCAAGTCTGCAAATTATACGTCTGTTGAGCCCGAAATCCGGTAAATGGCAGACACAGAAAGCACAACAGCACCAAGTTGATGTGTTTCATGGAATGATGGATTAATTGGTTAAACTGCTATAGCAATTGCCGGCCTTTGTCTGAGACCAAAGCCAGCAAGTTATATTCGACCGTTGTCCTGAAGAAATCGTTAACCGCTACATGATTAGTGGTTATCAGCTTGTTGAAATAGAACGAGAACGTAGCATATGTCAGGTATTCGCTGATAAAATCCACATCGAGGTTGTCTCTGTAAAGACCTTCCTGAATGCCTTTTTTTAAATTTTCCAGCACGTCTTCCCTGAAGAATCCAAACCCTTTGGTATGTTCGGTGCAGAAATAGTCCGGATACATCTTTTTCATGTCGTAAAAGAAGATGGGACTTAAATGGCCGAACGTTCTGTCGATCTCGGCAAAAGCTTCCCGTAAGTTTCCGATTGTGTTGCCTCCGCTAAAAATGGTATGCAGATCGTCTCGTAAGTCAACCATTAATGATTGAACGCACTGGCACAGTAAAACGTCTTTTGATTGAAAATGATTGTAAAGCGTCTTTTTGGTCACGCCCATTTTATCGGCCACTTCATCAAGTGAAAGCCGTAGCCCTTCATACCGGAATACGTCCAGGGCTTTATGAATGTACTTCTTCTGTTTATCGTGAACAGCCATACTGTTTTCAATCATGAGCACGCTTCAAATATACACTTTTTTACATATAATCGTGTAATTGTTGAATTTTTTTTGTAAATAAAACAAGCGCGGATTTGATTGTCTTCAAATCCGCGCTTGTTTGAGTGGAATGGCTACAAACCTGGCTTATTCCGCCGATTCGTAAAATTCGATTTCCACGATGCGCAGTTCTTCTTTCGGATCGTTGGAATCAGGGCTTTTGCTGTCAAACAAATCCAGGTTCTTGTTCTTATCTACTTCGACGATATTGGAGTAGGCATCCTTGCTGACTCCCGATCCGGCCAGTTCTATGCGAATCGATCTGGTTTCCACCCCTTTCTTCAATGGCAAGGTGATGTATCCAAGGCTCTTCGGTGTCAGACCTTCCCAAAGGACAGTCCCATCCTGAGCCAGAATCCTGATGTTGTATGAACGGCTCCTCCAACCGGTCAATTTCATACAAACTTCAGATACTTCCGTTACTCTGGATAGGTCGTATTTAATCCAACCGGAAGAACGAGTACCATTGTTACGCCATTCTGTCAG
>JAUZOU010000548.1 GCA_030706285.1 Bacteroidota bacterium | reverse complement strand
ATCTTATCCGGTCATCCTGACTGATTTTTTGGATTCCAGAGGCATCAAAGCTGAGATACATACGATTCAGGGATCTGTTGAGATAGCACCAGGTATTGGATTGGCAGACTGTATCTTTGATATTGTCAGTTCAGGATCTACGTTAGTCAGCAATCAGCTGAAAGAAGTTGAAGTGGTGATGCAGTCTGAAGCTTTGTTGATTGGTCATACGGCGTTGACTGAAGAAAAGCAGGCTATTTTGGATGAGTTGTTGTTCCGTATTCAGGCCGTTCAGCAAGCTGAAAACAAAAAATATGTCCTGATGAATGTGCCGAATGACCATATTCAGGACATCGTCAATGTGCTGCCCGGTATGAAAAGCCCTACGGTTATGCCATTGGCAAAAGAAGGTTGGAGTTCATTACACACTGTTCTTGAAGAAAAACGTTTTTGGGAGATGATCGGAAAGCTGAAATCATTGGGTGCTGAAGGTATTCTGGTATTGCCAATCGAAAAGATGATACTTTGAAAAATCTGTATCTTATAGTTTTTTAATCAGAAAAACAAATGAAAAAATATAGTTATCCGGCTCCGTCTGAATGGAAAGCCTTGTTAACCAGACCACTCATGCCGGTTGCAACCATCAGTGAAACCGTTGGAGCCGTGCTTGATGCTGTACGGGAACGTGGGGATGAGGCTCTCCGCGAATTTGAACAGCGATTTGACGGTGTTACATTGACAGATTTGGAAGTAAATGAATCAGAACTTGCAGAATCTGAGTTACTTGTGTCTGAAGAATTGAAGCATTCAATTAGCCTTGCAAAACAAACGATTACTATTTTTCATACCGCTCAGGATATTAAATTGCCAATCGTGGAAACCGCCAAGGGCGTTACGTGCTGGCAAAAAGCGTTGCCTATTGAAAAGATTGGTCTTTATATTCCCGGTGGTACGGCACCTCTGTTTTCAACTGTTTTGATGCTGGCGATTCCAGCTTCCATTGCCGGATGCCGGGAAATTGTCCTTTGCACACCTCCTGGAAAAAATGGGAAAGTCCATCCGGCTGTTTTGTATGCTGCCAAACTGGCTGGAGTCAAGCATATTTTCAAAGTTGGCGGATCACAAGCTATTGCAGCTATGGCTTACGGAACCGAGTCCATTCCAAAAGTGTATAAAATATTCGGTCCTGGAAACCAGTATGTAACAACAGCTAAACAATTGGTCAGTCTTCGGGATGTAGCCATTGACATGCCGGCAGGACCTTCTGAAGTTGAAGTGTTGGCAGATGAAACAGCCAATCCTGTTTTTGTCGCTTCTGATCTGTTGTCACAGGCTGAACATGGTGTGGACAGCCAGGCAATGCTGATTACGACATCTGATTCGCTGGCAGAGCTGGTGATGAAAGAAGTTGACCGCCAAGTCGCTTTGCTCCCCAGGCAGGAAATTGCGCTGAAGTCGCTTGCAAACAGCCGCATCATCGTTGTGCGCACGTTGGATGAAGCAATTAAAGCAACGAATGACTACGCTCCGGAACACTTGATCCTTTCAGTTAAAGACAGCAGGGCAACAGCCGAATGTATCACCAATGCCGGTTCTATTTTTCTTGGGTACCTGACCCCTGAGAGTGCCGGTGATTATGCATCAGGAACGAATCATACGCTTCCGACCAACGGTTATGCCAAAGCCTATAGCGGAGTCAATCTGGATAGTTTCCGTAAACGGATCACGTATCAGGAAATTACGGCTGAAGGGTTGAAGACCATTGGTCCGGCTGTTGAGATTATGGCAGAAGCAGAAGCCTTGACGGCTCATAAGAATGCAGTCACTTTACGTCTAAATACATTGAAATAAGATCATATGCAGATTAAAGAATTAGTCAGACCGAATATCCTCAATCTGAAGCCATATTCTTCGGCCAGAAATGAGTTCCATGGAGAAGCTTCGGTGTTTCTCGATGCCAATGAAAACCCCATGAATGAGCCATACAACCGCTATCCGGATCCATTGCAATGGGAATTGAAGGAAAGAGTGGCCAGCATCAAACAGATAGATCAGCATCAGCTGTTTTTCGGTAACGGTAGTGACGAACCGATAGACCTGATTTACCGTGTGTTTTGTGAACCTCGGGTGGATAATGTGGT
>JAUZOU010000547.1 GCA_030706285.1 Bacteroidota bacterium | reverse complement strand
CCAGCATGAAAGAGACAGAAGACAAATTGATGGAAGTACTTGTCCTGTTGCCAAACATGCCTCATGAAAGCGTACCGGAAGGCAAGAATGCAGCAGACAATGTGGTTGAACGTTCCGGAGGCATCATTCCTGAATTGCCGGAAGACGCTCTTCCACACTGGGAACTGGCCAAAAAATACGACATCATCGATTTCGAACTCGGCGTCAAGATCACCGGTGCCGGATTTCCTGTCTACAAAGGGAAAGGTGCCCGGTTACAACGCGCCCTCATTTCCTTTTTTCTGGACAGTGCCCGTGAAGCCGGTTATCTTGAAATTCAACCACCTTATATGGTCAATCCGGCTTCCGGTTTCGGGACCGGTCAATTGCCTGACAAAGAAGGGCAAATGTATCATGCCACAGAAGATGACTTTTACTTGATTCCAACGGCAGAAGTGCCTGTTACCAATATTTACCGCGACGTGATCCTCAACGAGAAGGAGCTTCCTGTCAAGAACTGCGCCTATTCTGCCTGCTTCCGTCGTGAAGCCGGTTCCTACGGCAAAGATGTCCGCGGATTGAACCGCCTGCACCAATTCGATAAAGTGGAGATCGTCCGCATTGACAAGCCTGAACATTCCTATGAATCCCTGAAAGAAATGGTAGCTTATGTTCAGACATTGGTGGAAAAGCTGGAACTTCCCTGGCACATCCTGCGCCTTTGCGGAGGCGACATGAGCTTTACGTCCGCCATCACATTCGATTTTGAAGTCTTTTCAGCTGCACAGAAACGCTGGCTGGAAGTCAGCTCTGTCTCCAACTTTGAAAGCTATCAGGCCAACCGCCTGAAATGCCGTTATAAAGCTGAAGGCGGTAAACCGCAGCTGTGCCATACACTTAACGGCAGTGCTCTGGCCTTGCCACGTATTGTGGCTGCCATACTCGAAAACAACCAAACCCCTGAAGGCATCCGCATACCGAAAGTGCTGGTTCCTTATACCGGATTTGAGTTGATCGACTGATTGGCCTGACCAGCCCTTTGCCTTTGCCGCAAGCAAACAGAGCCTTCTCAAACATATGGTTCATACTTGAAGGGATTAACCCAAAAGCAAACCCTTGGCCTGAATTTCGGCCGGAGGAACGTTGAACTTACTAAAAAACCGATTGAGTTAATGGATAGTAACACGAACAAGAAATGCATGGTATGTGGTAGCACCGATATCTCGACATTTCTCGACTGTACCGATCATTTCATTACGAAAGAAACATTCCGTATCGACACTTGCCGTTCCTGCGGCTTCCGGTTTACAGCCAATGCACCGGCTGCAGAACAGATCGGAGCCTATTACAAAAGTGAGGCTTATATTTCTCATTCAGACACTCATAAAGGGCTGATAAATAAGCTGTACCATATTGTCCGCAACATCATGCTGGGCAAAAAGCTAAAATTGATCAGGCAGCTGACCGACGGCCGAAGGCTACTGGATATCGGTTGCGGAACGGGCCATTTTTTAAACTACATGCAGAAAAATGGCTTTACCTGTGAAGGCATCGAAATTGATCAGGCAGCCAGAGAGTTTGGAATCAGGGAGTTTGGCCTTAAAGTTGACAGTCCTGATATGATTTACAAAAAGGATACGGCCAGCACGTACGATGTCATTACCTTGTGGCATGTCATGGAACATTTGTACGATGCCGGTGCTTACCTTTCCTGGATGCATCAGGTCTTGAAACCGGATGGCGTGCTGATCATCGCCCTGCCAAACTGTGCTTCGCTGGATGCCCGCTATTACGGCCAATACTGGGCTGCCTATGATGTACCACGTCACTTGTGGCATTTTAAGCCAGCTGTTTTTAAACAATTTGTCAGTCAATATGGTTTTAAATCAGTAAAAGTGAAGGGAATGCCATTCGACGCGTATTATAATTCGATGATGAGCGCAACCTACGCCGGGAAAAAAGGAGCAATGCTGCAAGGACTCTACACTGGCCTTCGTTCGACGGTTCACAGTCATGGCAAACCTGAATTGAGCAGTTCAGTCATCTACTTGCTCAAAAAGACGCTCTGACCGTTCGACTTCGGAAGTCACCGTCATATGGTTTTATAAATCAGGTTGTAATTGATAGGATTCATGAGGTAT
>JAUZOU010000546.1 GCA_030706285.1 Bacteroidota bacterium | reverse complement strand
GCCGGTTCTGACATTGCGTTGGAATCGGCTGACATTGTCCTGATGAGAAGCGATCTGAAGCAAGTGGTGTTGGCCATTCAGCTAAGCCGGTCGGTGTTGAAGAACATCAGGCAAAATTTGTTTTGGGCCTTCTTTTACAATATATTAGGCATACCTTTGGCAGCCGGGGCCTTCTACACCCTGTCCGGCTGGACGCTCAGTCCGATGGTGGCTGCCGCTGCCATGAGCTTCAGTTCCGTTACAGTCGTGCTGAATGCATTGAGGCTACGGCGTTTCAAACCAACATTGAAGCTCCCCGCGGCAAAGCAACGGGGAATACACTCGCAAAAATTCAACGAAAAAAAATCTTCCCTTATGGAAAAGAAAATTCTGTCTATCGAAGGCATGAGTTGTGCCCATTGCTCCACCCGGGTGGAAAAAGCCTTAAACGCCCTGGACGGCGTTGAAGCCAGAGTCAGTCTGAACGATAAGAAAGCATACGTCACGACCAATAGCCAGGTCAGCAACGACACGTTAAAAAAAGCCGTCATAATGGCAGGTTACGACGTTGTGGAAATCGAAGAAGCCAGTTTTTAATAGACTTGTTGCAATTCTTACGGCAAAAAGTTAACTTTGCCGCACGATGAAACGTTTGATTGCTGGTTTGTTGTCCATTTATATTCTGTTCCTCACAGTTGTACCTTGTGCGGACAGTTGGACAAGCCATGACCCGCAGCAAACACTCATTACCCAAGCCACCGGTGGTACCCATCAAAACGAATGTGACCATTGCAGTCCGTTCTGCACCTGCAAATGTTGCACATCGCCTATCACCAGCGAGATAGCGGAAATCCATCTGGATTGTTTCGCGCTCGTGTACGATTACTCAACGCTCTATTATCTGGAGCAGGCTCCAACCATTCCTTCCTCTTTCTGGCAGCCGCCCAAACTCGGCTGATTCAGTTGCTGTTTTGTCAATCCGCCAGACGTTCACGTCTTCGGTGTGTCCGGTCATGACCGTTTGACAAAACAAACCCACGATGTCCGTTTTTTTTAACCTGTATGCAAGGCGAGTCACCCTGTTGACCCATTGCATGGCAGTCCTGTTACATTCATATTCTTATAACTATGATTGAACGAATCATACGATTTTCCATAAAAAACAAACTCGTCATCGGATTGTTTATCGTGGCACTGATCGGATGGGGCACTTATTCCCTTACCCGGTTACCCATCGATGCCATTCCCGATACCACCAACAACCAGGTACAGATCATTTCGGTCGCACCGTCCCTGGCTGTTCAGGAAGTAGAGAGCTTCATCACCGCGCCGGTGGAAGTGTCTGTTGCCAATGTGCCGGACATCATCGAACTTCGTTCCATTTCCAGGCTCGGATTGTCTGTCGTAACCGTCGTCTTCAAGGACAAAACCGATATTTACTGGGCCAGGCAACAATTGAGCGAACGACTGGCCGAAGCCAAAGAACAAATTCCGGAAGGATTGGCCAACATTGAACTGGCACCTGTTTCAACCGGTCTGGGTGAGATTTTCCAATACCGGCTGGCTGTTCAAAAAGGTTACGAAAACAAATACAGCCCGATGGAACTGCGAACCATCCAGGACTGGATCGTCCGCCGCGAAATGCTGGGAACGCCCGGCGTCGCCGACATCAACAGTTACGGCGGCTTTGTGAAACAATATGAAATTGCAGTCAATCCCGAACGGCTCCGCAGCATGAACCTGACCCTCAACGATCTGTTCGACGCCTTGGAGCGTAACAACGAGAATACCGGCAGCGCGTACATCGACAAAAGGCCTTCCGCATATTTTATCCACGGTATCGGTCTGGTCAAATCCATCGATGACATTCAAAAAATCGTGGTAAAAACCAATGCAGCCGGTATGCCTATCCTCATCAGAGATGTGGCTACCGTCCAATACGGTGCGGCAACACGTTACGGCGCGCTGGTGATCGATTCATCCGAAGCCGTCGGAGGTGTCGTCATGATGTTGAAAGGAGCCAATGCCCATCGGGTGATCGACGACGTTCAGACCCGCATTGCTTCCATCCAGAAATCACTGCCGAAAGGGGTGACCATCGAGCCCTACCTGAACCGGTCCGATTTGGTCGGAAGAGCCAT
>JAUZOU010000545.1 GCA_030706285.1 Bacteroidota bacterium | reverse complement strand
GGCCGATAAAGTTTTGTCATCAAGTCTTTGGCCCGTTCAGAATCTATACCGACAACGACACGGTCTGGTGACATGAAATCTTTGATGGCTGCTCCTTCTTTTAAAAATTCCGGATTGGACGCCACATCAAAATTGATAGAAATCTTGCGTTTATCCAATTCTTCCTGTATCGTTTTACGAACCAATTTTGAGGTACCTACCGGAACTGTACTTTTTGTGACGAATAACAGGTATCCGGTCATGTTCTGTCCGACAGTACTAGCTACTGCCTGTACATATTTCAGGTCTGCGCTGCCATCTTCATCTTGTGGTGTCCCTACGGCGCAGAAGACGATTTCAACTTGTTCTTTTAACTGATCTATCAGGTTGGTCGTAAAGGTTAATCTTCCCGCGTGATAATTTTTTTGGACCATATCTTCCAGACCTGGCTCATAGATTGGCAGAATGCCCTTCTTCAAGTTTTCGATTTTTTGTTCGTCGACATCAACACAAGCAACCTCTGTTCCGTTTTCAGCGAAACAAGCACCAGTAACCAAACCAACGTAACCTGTTCCAACAATTGCAATTCTCATACAATCAATTTTTTATTTCTGTAAGTTATTTTTGTAATCTGACTATACCGATTGAATATCCGAAAGTGAATATCACAGACAAGCCTGTTTGTCCACTTTACAAGAAATTACATACCTTTTCTACGAATTTTTATCCGGATGGAATTTTCCAACGGTTTTTCACAAACAAACGCCAGGTAGCCCCCTCCTCCTGCTCCAGGCATTTTCCAGGCAAGGACTTTATCTTTGTATTGGTTAATGGCATCGGCGATAGCTGGCGACATCATGGCAGGAAACATGGCTGTCTGAGCTCCAAAAGAAGCCTTGTATGCAGCTGCAAAAGCTGTCAGGTCTTTTTTCATGATCGCATCCCAACAATTGTCCGCAGCAGCAGCCAGTGCTTCAACATGAGGCTTGTCAATCACATTGTTTTCCAGTACATTCAAGCCTTGTTTTCTTGGCCACAATAAGACCATACACAAATGCTCTTCCAGCCAGGTAAGAATTGATTCATCCTGGCAAGATTCGATTTTTTCGGGCCAGTATTTTTTATTGTAGTAATGACGATTCAATCCAGGCATGCAAATGCCGATGGAATCCTGCGCTCCCGATATTTCTGCACGTCCTGGTTCGTTTTCATAGCGAAATACCATTTCCGCCAGCTTTTCTGGATGTTCCAACGGCAACTGGTATGGCCATAATTTTCGTGCTGCGTTTCTGGTGGAGGTGGACATGCCACAACGTTCCATAAACTCTATCGTAGGTTCCAGTGAAACTGTAATAGCCCAGCCTGGAGCATATTTTGAAACATAGGGTTGGTCAATCCACGTTCCGGCCAAATCCAGCCGAAAAGGCAACTGGCAATGATTTGCCGCTCTTAAGGCTGTTGTTGAACGGGCAGGTAAGCCAACTTCAGGTACTCTTTTCAGAATGAGATAATCAATGCCTAATTCTGAACATATTTTTTCTTTTGCCGGTGAGTTCCCATCCTCATTGACAACAAACAAGTCCGGCTGGAACGTTCGAAGATCTTCTTCAAAATCCAACATACCGGAGCCTTTATTTATCCAGGCGTCTTTTACATATCGGATGGACTTGATCATATATAGCCGTTCCTGTTCTGAATTAATGGTGGGCCTGCCCTTCAGTTCCATAACAGTCGAATCGGAGCCGATTCCAACAAATAAATCACCGTAGGTTGAAGCTTCTTTAAAAAAGGCGACATGCCCGCTGTGGAGCATGTCATAACATCCGGAGACAAATACTCGCTTGTTCATGGTTTTCCAATAATCTGTTAAAAGGTAACGGCATCCTTAAACAAAGGTGCTGCAAGATCTTTTGGTGATAAATTAAGTTTCTCTGCAGAAATGGCTGGCCATTTGATCGCTACCGTCGGATCCGCATAATTCAGGGATACTTCCGCTGAAGGTTGATAGATATTATCCACCTTGTATGTAAAAATGGCTTCCTGACTTAAGACCATAAATCCATGATACATACCGCTTGGAACAAAAAGCTGCCTTTTATTGGCCTCTGATAATTCAACCGCAATATACTGGCCAAATGTTGTTGAGTTTTTGCGCATATC
>JAUZOU010000544.1 GCA_030706285.1 Bacteroidota bacterium | reverse complement strand
CGTAGTAATTTCCGTTATCTTCGAACGTTTCAAAGACACCGGGAATGCTGGCAGAGGCTGAAACCCATTCGGCCAGCCGGTTTCCGCTGCTGATGATTTCACATTCCATGGTATTCAGATTGGTTACACCGATAAACAACCGGCGTTGCAGTTTTTCAAAACTGTTGTGGGGAATGATTTCATGTATCACCTCTTTGACGGCGGCATGATTTGAAAATCCTGTTTTCCAGAAATAGGGATTCAGCACCATTAATTTGGAAACTTTGTACAGCTTGTCTGCTTCTATCACTTTGATCATGTCTTTCGGTGACATGCCCGCTGCATAGAATGCGCCGACGATGGCTCCCATACTGCAGCCTGAAATGATGTCCGGTTCGATGCCGTTTTCGAGCAAGGCTTCCAGTGCCCCGATGTGCGCGAAACCGAGTGCTCCGCCAGCAGAGAGGCAAAGTCCTAGAGGCTTTCGATGTTCGTCCGGTATTGTCATACGAATGAATAATTAGGTACGATCGTTATGGAAAGGCTGAATCAGAAATGTTCAATTGAAGTTTCTGCCGGTAGACATCGATGAACCGGTTTTGATCTGGCCTTTTTGAAAAGATAGGGCCTTGTGTTGTTCCTGATTTGTTGCGCAGATCGACCGATAAACCGAAAGCTCCGCCTTCACTGACAGGCAGAAAGGTCGAATCGGTCTGAAGCCGTTTGTTAAGTATCCATTCGTAGGCAATGCTGGGGTCATAAATCCGGAAAGTAACGTACTCTACATTTGGAATGCCTTTGTTATCAGACCATTTCCTGGCTTTAAGTATGTCATGAAAATGGACTTTCTTATTGCCATTGTAGGCACCGCCGATCAGTGACATCGGAATAGCAACGGATACCAACCAGTTACCGGCTTCAGGCGGTAACAGACCGGTAGACGCCAGCATACCTAACGCAAAGGCGGTACATCCGGCCCCTTCTTTATCATAGAGAGGCCAAAAAGCACCTCCGTAATAATCGCTTGGGTGTATTTCTTTGGGACGCTGCTGCGAGAATTCCTGAATGAATGTCAGCATTCTGGCCATACAGGCTTCGTTGACTTCGAACGTGATGTAGGCTAATTGGTGGCGCCTGGCGTGTACGCTCAATTTGTGCAACGTGTGAGATTCGTCTTCGAGTTTGCCTTTCAACGTTGCCCCCAGAATGGCCAGGCCAATTTTATTACTCAAAACCAGTTCGATTCGTTCCAGCGGATCGGCGGCTGTCATTGCCAGGTAACTGACACCTTGCGGAAGGAGAGGGGTCTTCAGGCAAATGGCCGCATGCCCGATGATATAGGTGTCTTTATGGATCATAGCCTTGTAAAAACTTCTTTTAGCCGTTTTGTACAGTGACGCCGGACTTTCCCAGCTGAGTGGCGCGACGGAGGGCATGAAGAATAGGGTCAGTTTGTGGACAGCGTCTGTGGAAACTGTCTGCGAACGAAGAAATATGGCGGGGAAAAGACTTAGGAAAAGGTATATGGCAATCCAACACCCCTTGCTTTCTTGACGTAAAAACAGGGTTCTGGAAAAATGGACTGATGGAAACTCCGGTTTCATAGGACTATGAGTTGACGTCCAGGTGACGTCTTTTTTCTATACTATCAAAACGTTTTTTCAGGATAAATGGTTTAGGTGTCTGATAACTTTCGCGTTGAACGGTTGCCGGCAGGAAAAGCCAAAGATAAAGACTTTTTCAGGCACTTCAGGTTTTATGGTCAAGCGACAGGACCAGTGAGCTATTTATGGTAATTCGAGAGGGCCAGCGAGTCATTTTAATCTGTACATTTGTAAAGTAAAGGATGAATAGATAATGCCGTATGGAATCAAGACCAAGAATAACAAAAGTTGGAATCAGATCGTTACAGATCGAGGACTATGATCAGTTAGTCCAATCGTTTAAACGCACCTACTCGGATGGCAGTGACGTGTTTTGGTCGCATGAGCAAATTGAAAAGCTGATCCGGATTTTTCCGGAAGGGCAGGTGGTGACGGTGGTGGACAACAAAATCGTCGGATGCGCCCTTTCCATCATTGTCGATTACGACAAAGTGAAAAATGACCATACGTATGATTCGGTCACCGGCCATGAAACATTCGATACGCACAATCCGAAAGGCAATAT
>JAUZOU010000543.1 GCA_030706285.1 Bacteroidota bacterium | reverse complement strand
CCTTTGCTTTATGATCACGGTTTCATCGAAGGAAATGGTGCCCAGTTCACCTGGTTTGTTCCGCATAACCTGCCTGCCTTGTTTGAGTTGATGGGAGGAGCCGATACGGCGGCGGCCCGGTTGAACAGACAATTTGAACTGACCCGTGTATTCCGGTTTTGTAATGAACATCCGGAGGAGGAGCCTGTTACCGGACAAAAATATGTCAACAATTGTCGTACCTGGATCAATTATTCAAACCAGCCGAGTTCTCAGGCAGCTTTTATCTTTAACTATGCCGGGCAGTCCTGGCTTACCCAGAAATGGAGCCGGGCTGTGGTAGACAGCGTCTTTTCCGGCCTTTCACCTTATTCCGGATATCAGGGCGATGAAGATCAGGGTTTGATGGGCTCTCTGGCTGTGTTGATGAAGATCGGCCTTTTCCAGATGAACGGTGGGTGTGAGGAGGATCCGGCCTATGAGATTGGCAGCCCGATATTCGATGAGGTGACCATTCATTTGAATCCGGTTTATTATAAGGCGAAAACAGTCAGCATCAAAATGCTCGGCAATGGCCCAAAATCGCCCTACATTCAGGCTGCAACATTGAATGGTAAACCGTTGAGCACATGGTATATCAGGCACTCAAATATAAAGGCAGGAGCCAACATTAAACTAAAAATGGGGAAGGAACCTTGTAAGGAATGTTGGAAGCCACTTTTGGGTAAACCGAAAAAGGCAGCGTCAACATGGTAACCCTCTTTGTTTGCTTGCATTTGAGGTCTTCTGCAGTTTGGCCAGCCGTTTAGGAATGCCTGAGAATAAATCTGTAATCAGGTATTTGTTGACGCCGATGGTACGTTCAGTATCATTTATCTGTCATGATCTTCAAGATCAATTTATCCGTTTCCTTCATCCCCTCAGCACCAATGGTGGTCAGATTTTGGATAGACTGATCTACGTCATCGTCTATAATCCCTTCCAACTGTGTAATGACCTTGTTTTCAATTGCCATAAGAGCAGAAATGGTGGCTGTTGATACGGCACTCATCACTTTGATGGAGCAACTAGGCTTGGCCCCGTCACAAATAATCCCTGTCAGGTTTCCAATCATGTTTTTGATGGCGTAGCTGATTTGTTCCCTGGATCCACCCATCAGGAAAGTAAGGCCGCAGGACGAACCGATACCGGCAATCATTGCGCCACAGAGGGCTGACAGTTTTCCAAGACTTTGCTTTATGTAAATGGCCATCAGATGGCTCAAGGTCAAAGCACGGATGAGCGATTCTTCTGATTGACGAGTCTCTTCTGCATAGATAGTCACCGGAAGCGTGGCTGTAATACCTTGATTGCCACTGCCAGAGTTACACATGACAGGAATCATGGCTCCAGCCATACGCATATCACAGGCTGCGGTGGTAGAAGAAAGTATACGTGTGAACAGGCTATCTCCCATGACTTTTTGCGCAATGGGACTGTTCCCGATCAGGCCGATGGCATGTCCATATTCTCCTTTTTTCGATTCAATCGCCACTTTTTTATTCAGTTCGGCTGATTTCAGAATAAAGCGTAGCTTATCAAGCGGTGTATCGAATGCAAAATCACAGACTGTTTTAAAGGAAAGCCGAGGTGCTTCGTCGGCCGTTTTTTCTTGGATGGGTTGATCCGGAAGTTTGAGAAGCGTTTCACCGTTTCTTTCGATATAAGCTATCCGGGTATGATCCTTGCAAATGATGACTTTGGAGCGATCATTCTTAGCTGTGCAGATGGCTTCAATATAAAGTTTATCAACATTCGGGCCTTTTTGCTGAATGTTCAGGCAGCCGGAAGCAACCATCTGTTTCCCTCGTTCCAAGGCTTCCGGAGTGAGGTCTTTCAATACTTCCAAACCATATACGGATTTTCCGACAATAGCCCCTAGTGCAATGGCAATGGGCAAACCAACCATGCCTGTGCCGGGGATGCCTACTCCCATAGCATTTTTCAACATATTGTCACTAAGAAAGACGTCAATTTTTTCAGGCAATTGACCAAGGACTTCAGTAGCTTTCGCAACGGCCAAAGATACTGCGACAGGTTCGGTGCACCCGATAGCGGGTACAACTTCCTGGTTAATTAAAGCGATGATAGCTTCTATTTCATTTTCAGACATATTCGTGTTTTTAAACTGAT
>JAUZOU010000542.1 GCA_030706285.1 Bacteroidota bacterium | reverse complement strand
CACGCATTGCCTCAACCGGTTTGATACGGACGGCCTTGCTGGCAGGAATATACCCGGCAATCAAACCGGCAATAATAAGTAGGAGCGTTGCTCCGAATACCACATTCAGGTCAACGGACGGATCCTTGAACACCTGGATCGAGTCTTGTCCCTGAGCAGAGGCCCCTTTCTCCATAACGGCACTGACGATTTCCAGCACGCTAATGCCCAACATCATGCCCAGGTATCCGAATAAACCGGTAATCACAATGGATTCGAGCAAAATGGATGATAGGATAGTACCTGGTGTCGCCCCCAGTGATTTACGAATGCCGAATTCTTTTGTACGTTCCTTGACTGTAATAACCATGATGTTGCCGACACCGACAATTCCGGCTATTAACGTGCAAATTCCAATGAAAATGACGAACAGGTCGATGGTTGAAAAGACTTTCATGGTTTGAACATAGTCGGAAGCCTGATTCCATATACCGATGGTGTTGAGGTCATCCGGATGGATGATGAGTTGCCTGCCCAGTACTTCCCGCACCTGTTGGCCGAAATCATCATTTTCTTTCTTGGTGGTCAGTCCGAGCACTGTAAAATTGATGTTGTAGGTCTCAATGCCCAAGTTGTATATTTTCTGTGCCGTATTGATCGGAATGTAACATTGTTCCTGATTGTTCTGCGTTTCATGACTGTCCAAGCCAATCACTTCGAACGAAAGCCCGTCGACCTTGATCCACTTGCCGATGGGACTCTTCCCCTTGAACAATAAGTCTGACACTCGTTTGGAAAGGACAATGACTTTCCGCTCCTGATTCATGTCATACCCATTGATAAAGCGGCCGTCGCCCTGTCGGATTTTGAGGCTGTTAATCTCTTTGTAGTCTGGATTGACTCCGAGTACCTGGTAACTGCCACTTTCTTTTTTATTGGTGAGCGTTGAATTCCGCCTGACTTCTCCTGTGATCTTGTCGATTTCTTTAAATCTCGCTTTCAGAAGATTGATTTCATTGTTTGTCAAAATGATTTTCCGGTAGGCTTTATAGCCTTTGTAGGGCATAGTGGTTGATTCTGACCAGATCATCATGCTATTGGTGGCTCTGCTTCCGAAGTTTGATGTGATGCCGTTTTTCAACCCATTACCGGAACCAAGCAGGATGATCAGGATAAAGATGCCCCAGGCTACGGCAAATCCTGTCAGAAACGTGCGCAATTTGTTCTCACGCATGGTAATGAGAATTTCAGTCAGGGTATCAAACTCAAGCCATCTCATGTTGAACGGGCGCTTTGGGTTGAAAAGCTTCTGATTCGATAACACCATCTTTCAGATGAATGATGCGATTGGTCTGTTGGGCTACGGACAGCTCATGCGTGACAATAATCATCGTGATGCCTTCGGCATTTACATCAGCCAGGATTTGCATCACTTCATTTGTTGTGATGGAATCGAGTGCACCGGTTGGCTCGTCTGCCAGGATGATTCTTGGTTGTGAAATCAGTGCGCGGGCAATGGCTATCCGTTGTTTCTGTCCGCCGGACAGCTCGTTTGGATAATGGTGCCACCAGTCTTTCAGCCCCAACCTGTCGAGGTATTCCATCGCCATTAGGTGCCTTTTTTTTCTGGAAACCCCTTTATAATACAGAGGGAGCGCCACATTTTCCAAGGCATTTTTGAAGCTGATGAGATTGAACGATTGAAACACAAAGCCAACCAGATTATTCCTGTATTCGGCTGCTTTCGTTTCAGAGAGGTTCTTGATCAATTTCCCGTCAAGATAGTAATCGCCGGTATCATAATCGTCAAGGATGCCAAGGATGTTGAGCATGGTCGATTTTCCAGACCCGGAAGCGCCCATGATCGAAACGAATTCACCTTCCTCCACGTCCATGTTCAGCCCTTTCAGCACGTGTAAGGGCTGAACACCCGGATACGTTTTATTGATATTTTCAAACTTGATCATAATAACTCTTTTGGTATGTTTGTTTCCGGATTATCTGCCGGCGTTTCTTTCAGGTACTCCTCAAAGCGTTGCTGAATGGTTTCCGGTGTCAGTTTCAACAGTTTCATCATTCTGAATAATTTAGGCAGGATGTTTTTGAAGAATTCCTCCTTTTTGTCTTCAACCACTTTTTCAACGGCATCCTCTGCGATAAAGTAGCCGATCCCCCGTTTG